>NZ_CP041744.1 GCF_007556815.1 Paraburkholderia megapolitana | reverse complement strand
AAGCTGATGCAGAACATGATGAGGCCAAGCAGCCACGTCGCAGGCTCGCCGAGTGCCTTCAACAAGGACCGTTGTGGCTTGGAAGCCTGTTCCTGCGCAAGCAGTTCGGCGAGACCCGTTCGCTCCTTCAACGTAAGCCACGCAGCCCCGGCGATGTCGCTTCCTGGTAAAAGAAACAGGCAGGCGGCGCCCAGAATCGCAGTGGGAAGCCCCTCGGCTACAAACATCCACCTCCAGCCGGAGAGGCCGAGGAAATTGTGCAGGGACGCTATGGCGTGGCCCGACAGAAATCCACCGACCACGCCCGACAGGGGAAACGCGATGTACAGCCATGCGATCGCCCGCGCGCGCTGCCGCCCGGGGAACCACTGTGTGAGGTAGTAGAGCACCCCCGGGAAAAAGCCGGCTTCGGCGGCGCCTAAAAGAAAACGCACCAGATAAAACTGGCCAACGCTCGAGACGAAGGCAGTGCAGGCCGACAACACGCCCACGGTGATCAGGATTCGCCCGAGCCAACCCCTTGCGCCGATGCGGGCCAGGATCAGATTGCTCGGCACATCCAGAAGAGAGTAACTGATGAAGAATATGCCCGCACCGAGCCCATATACCGCTTCGCCGAATCCCAACTCCTGATCCATCTGCAGCTTCGCATAAGCCACATTAATGCGATCGAGGCTCACAAAAAGCAGTGAGACAAGCAGTAAAGGCAAGAGCCGCCAGACATTCTTGCGGAAAGCCGTCTCGAGCTCGTGGGCTCCGTCCGGAGCGTTTGCTATCTCCGTTACTGCTGCATATGCCACGTCGTCGTCCTCCACCAGACCTCATCGTTTTTATTCTGCTATTGACTGATCGATCAGTCAATACATCGGGCAAAGAAAATCCTGCATATTGACTGATCGATCAGTCAGGTGATAGATTTGCCTGATCGATGGGCCTCAATCGGCCCATCGATCAACTGCGGTGGATAACCTCCCAGGAGGAGACATGTGGGCGAGGCCGAAGGTGAAGTTCTACGGAAGGCGTCGCCGCACAGCGGCGGATTGCGCAGTGCAGGCAGGTAATGTGCAGCTTGGACGAAGCGTCCTCGCGGTGGCTGCCGCAGGGGTGTTGCACGGACCGGCCCTCGCTTCTGAGCTGGGGGGCTCGTCCTATCCCATAGGCGTCAATAACGTCCTCTCGGGAATCCTGCCGCCTCCCGGCGAGTTCCGGTTTTATAACTACTACCAGAACTATTCATCCAACGAATTTGCTGGGCCGAACGGAAACTCCAGGATACCAGGCTACCAGTTGAACCTGAACGTGGATGCACTGCGCCCGTTGTACACGTGGGCCCCTCAGTTCGGCGCTTTCACCATCACCTCGGGCATCGTCATTCCGATTGTGAACGTCGATCTCAAGGTCGGTGCACGACACGAGGTGTTAACGGGGCTGGGTGATATCGGTTTGCAGCCGTTGCTGATCGGGTGGAAAAATGCCGCGGGCACGCTGTTCATCAATGGCGGACCGAACGTTTACCTGCCAACCGGAAAGTACGATGCGAACCGTCTCGCGAACACAGGCCGGAACTCTTTTGCGTTCTGGCCGACCCTGAATGTGACATGGATGCCCAGCCCACGCCTTGAAGCAAGCGCAGGATCAGTTCTGGAGTTCAACGCAAGAAACCCGGCGACTCGCTATCGTACAGGAGATGAATTCGACACGGAATTTGAGGTCACTGGCGTACCACTCGCCGAGTACCGCTGGCTGCACATCGGCCTCAACGGGTATGTGTATCGCCAGTTCTCCGATGATCGCGTCAATGGTGCGGATTATCTCAACGGCGACCGTGGATCAACAAACGCGATTGGCCCGATTGTGCGCTGCGAGTTTGGCCGTGTCGGCATCGTTTTCAAGTACCAGCATGAGTTTGATGTTCGCAACCGCCCCACGGGTGATCGGCTTTGGGTGCAATTCACGGTTCCGCTTAACGGTCGCCTGAGCGCCGCACCTTCGTTCGCGCCGCCAGTAGAGAAATGATGAACACCCCCAATTATGAGGACAACTCCATGAGACGCTTTGTCGATATCTCCATCTCGTTGCAGAACGACGTTCCCTCAGATCCTCCTGGATATGAGTTCAACATCGACTACATCGGACACAAGGACACCGTGCCGATCCTGCAGAGGCGTTATGACGGCCTGCAGCCTTCCGAGCTGCCGGAAGGGGAAGCGTTCGCGCTCGAAAAGGTGACGCTATCCACGCACAACGGCACCCATGTCGATGCCCCCTGGCATTACGCCTCCACGATGACCGATGGACGGACCTCGCGAGGCATCGATGAAATGCCGCTTGACTGGTTCTTCAGGCCGGCCGTCAAACTGGATTTCCGGCAATTCGACGACGGTTATATCGTGCAGCCTGACGATATCGACCGCGAGCTGGCGCGCATCGGTTACCGCCTGCAACCCTTCGACATCGTGCTCGTCAACACCACGGCCGGGGCGCGCTTTGGTATGCCCGAATACGCGCAAAGCGGTTGTGGCATGGGGCGGGCCGCAACCCTGCATCTCACCGGCCAGGGCATCCGTGTGGTGGGAACGGACGCGTGGAGCTGGGATGCACCGTTCAAGTATGTCGCACCGCGTTACGCTCGCGACCGCGACGCCTCCATCATCTGGGAAGGCCATAAGGCCGGGCGCGAAGCCGAATACTGTCAGATAGAGAAACTCTACGGTCTGGACCAGCTACCCGCACACGGGTTTTCCGTTGCGTGTTTCCCGGTAAAAATTCATGGTGGCTCCGCAGGGTGGACGCGTGCGGTAGCCATCTTCGACGACCAGAACAGCGAGGTGGCCACGTGAGCACCGGGAACGCAGCTCCCAGCATGACGCATTTCGAGCGCGCGCCTTCAGCGTTCGAGAGCTACAAGGAAAAATACCGGTCGATCCGCATGCAGCGGCAGGACGGCATTCTCGAGCTGCATCTTCATACCGAGGGCGGTCCGCTGCAATGGAGCCTGCTCGCCCACAACGAGCTGGAGAGCGCATTTCTGGAAATCGGTCGCGACCGCGAGAACGACGTGGTTATTCTCACCGGCTCCGGAGACAGCTTCTGCGGGCCCGCGATCGAACCTGGCCGGCATCCGAACCGCAACATCATGACGCCGGAGACCTACGACCCGATCTTCTGGGAAGGCAAGCATCTCATGCCTAACCTTCTGGCGATCGAAGCGCCCGTCATTGCCGCGATCAACGGTCCGGCGGTGCGGCACGCGGAAATTCCGCTGGTTTCCGACATCGTCCTTGCCTCGGATGACACGTTCTTCCAGGACACCGCGCATTTTCCAGGCGGCATGGTTCCCGGAGACGGCATGCATATCGTCATGCCTCTGTTGATGGGTTCAACCCGCGGACGCTACTTCCTTTTGACGGGGCAGAAGTTGACGGCGCTGGAGGCGCAGAGCATGGGGCTCGTCAATGAAGTCGTGCCGAAGGCTCAGCTTCTCGCGAGGGCGCGAGAGATCGCGCAGCTGCTTCTGCAGCAGCCAAGGCTCGTGCGACGCTACACCCGCGTCGCGCTGACCGAAGACCTGAGGGCACGCCTGCATGGCTTGCTGGGCTATGGTCTCGCGCTGGAGGGGCTCGCCCGGATGAAGGCGGTTTGACCGGCTGCACGCGAAGTGTATTTTTTCGATTCCTAACTGATCGATCCGTTGGATCGCCGTATCAGGACAGATACATTCACAAACGATGGGTGGCCGCGGAGCGGCTATCTGACGCGCAAACTTCGAAGGAGTTGTTATGGGTCACGTTCGTCATCCGCATCAGCTATTCATAGGCGGCCGCTGGGTAGATCCTGCTGCGGGCGGTCGCGCCTCGCTTATTTCACCGGAGACGGAGGCGATCGTCGCGGACGTCGCGGACGGCACGTCCGCGGACATCGATCGGGCAGTATTGGCTGCCCGGGCTGCGTTCGACAGCGGCCCGTGGCCGACCATGAGCGTTGAGCGTCGGCTGGAATTACTCGCTCAGTTCGCTGAAAAGCTGCGTGCCCGCCATGCGGATTTTCAGGCCGTTGAGCAAATGCAGATTGGAGCGACCAG
This sequence comes from Paraburkholderia megapolitana, assembly GCF_007556815.1. Taxonomy (NCBI): domain Bacteria; kingdom Pseudomonadati; phylum Pseudomonadota; class Betaproteobacteria; order Burkholderiales; family Burkholderiaceae; genus Paraburkholderia; species Paraburkholderia megapolitana. Next base: position 121,704 of record NZ_CP041744.1, on the reverse strand, counting down.
ACGGTTTGCGCGGGCGCACACCGTCTGGGGTACCGAACACGTCGACGATGCGGTAGCGCTCGGTCGTACGTTTCCGTTCGAGGATCGCCGCTCGGGGCCAGACGGCACATCGATCGTCGTTTGCGAGCCAGTGGGCGTTGTTGCTGCTATTGCCCCCTGGAACGCTCCTTATATGTTGATGAGTCGCAAGGTCGCTCCCGCACTCCTCGCCGGATGCACGGTCGTGATGAAACCCGCAGCGGAGACGCCGTTCGAAGCCTACATCATGGCGGAATGCGCTGAGGACGTGGGCCTTCCCCCTGGCGTTCTTAATCTCGTTACTGGCGGCCGTGATGTGGGTGATCATCTTGTCTGCAATCCTGGCATCGATAAGGTGGCCTTTACCGGCTCTACTACTGCAGGCCGGCGCATCGCTTCAGTGTGCGCCGACCGGGTTGCCCGCTGTCAGCTGGAACTCGGAGGCAAATCCGCCGCGATCGTGCTTGATGACATTACCGTCGACGAAGCTGCCAGAATCCTCGCGCATTCGGTCACCTTGCATACCGGGCAGATTTGCAGGGCGCTTACCCGGGCCATTGTGCCGCGCCACCGTCATAACGAACTTGCCGAGGCGATCAGACAGGAAATGGCACTTATACGCGTTGGCCCGCCGTCCGACCCAGAAACCATGATGGGCCCTCTGGCTTCCAGAGCCCAGCTTGAACGCGTGGACGCCGCGGTCAAGCAAGGGCTTGCAGAAGGTGCAAAACTCGTCTGCGGCGGGGGCCGGCCAAAGGGAATGAACCACGGCTATTACTTTGAACCGACACTATTCGCCGAAGTGAACAATTCGATGAGCATTGCTCAGGAGGAAATCTTCGGCCCTGTGCTCTGCCTCATTCCCTGTAAGGATACTGACGACGCTGTCCGCATCGCCAATGACTCGAAGTATGGTCTGAATGGTTCAGTGCTGTCGCACGACAAGGACGAGGTTTATCGAATATCGCGTCAGGTTCGCAGTGGTCTGATGGGTCAGAATGGCATGCGTACGAACTTCTCACTTCCGTTCGGCGGGTTCAAGCAGTCTGGCATTGGACGCGAAGGCGGCCCCGATGGCCTCATGGAATACCTTGAACTGAAAGCGATCATGTTCGATGACGCTGGAATTCTTCCTGCCTAAATCACTGCTTGGCATGCCCTGCAGCGCAGTTGTACGAGATATCTCCAGCAAGGAACTGGCCAGTCTGAATGCGACGCCAGATCAGTGTTGCAAAAATAGGGATGGCCATAGATTTCTGAAGGCACGCCATGGAGCGAAACAATCGTAAGCGCGAGTTTGAGCACACCGAATGGAGAATCGTTTGCAACTGCTGGCCGGGCGTAGCGGCACCGCGGCGATCAGGATCGACCGGCGATGTCTGCGATGGGATGTCGTAAGTGCGTGCCGACCCGAGTGTCAATGAAAGTAAAAGTGTAACCGCCGATCGAGCAAGCTCCCTTGTAGGTCAAGGGTTTTCGCAAAAAATGATACAAACTTACCAGCCTCACTCGGCAGGTAACTATGTTACTTTGCGTATAAGCGCGGTAAAAATGTAACTTTGCGGAATTTGATTTTGGGGGAGCGGTTGCATGCCTCAATCCAGCACCTTGGTTATGCCATCGCCGACCGCGATCAGGCGGCTACCGTGGGTGCGTCGATTGTCGTTTTTCAGCCCAAAAATTTCGCGCCGTCTCACCGTCTTTTCCTACGAAAGCTTCCATCTCTGGGCCTTTCTCGAAGGCAGTCCGGCAATTACGCACAATACGTCAAAAATGCGGCAACCAAAGCGGCTGCAACCATTCGCGCCCTGCGCGCCAGGCAGCGCCTCTGCCTGACGGGCACCCCGCTCGAAAATCACCTGGGCGAACTGTGGGCCCAGTTCGACTTCCTGTTGCCGGGCTTTCTCGGTTCGCGCCAGGATTTCACGCGGCGCTGGCGTACGCCGATCGAAAAAAACGACGACGCTGTGCGGCGCGATCTGCTCGTGCGCCGCATTCGTCCGTTCATGTTGCGCCGACGCAAGGATGAGGTCGCCACTGAACTGCCACTGAAAACGACCATCGTACGAACCGTCGAACTCGAAGGCACACAACGCGACCTGTACGAGACCGTACGCGCCACGATGCAGAAGAAGGTGCGAGAAGCGATTGCGGCGCAGGGACTCGCGCGAAGCCATCTCATCGTGCTCGATGCGTTGCTGAAGCTGCGGCAGGTGTGTTGCGATCCACGACTGCTGAAGAGTACGCAGGCCGCGCACGTGAAGAAATCGGCCAAGCTCACGCTGCTGCTTGAGATGTTGCCCGAACTGATCGACGAAGGCCGACGTATCCTGCTGTTCTCGCAGTTCACCAGTATGCTCGATCGCATTGCCGCCGAACTGGATCAACTCAATATCGCCTACGTCACCCTCACCGGTGAAACCGTCGATCGCACGGCCCCCGTGAAATGCTTTATGCGGGGCGACGTGCCGCTGTTCCTCATCAGCCTGAAGGCCGGGGGCGTCGGGTTGAATCTGACCGCGGCCGATACGGTGATCCACTACGATCCATGGTGGAACCCGGCAGTCGAAAATCAGGCGACTGACCGTGCGCATCGGCTCGGTCAGGACAAGCCGGTGTTCGTCTACAAGCTGATCGCCGCCGGCAGCGTCGAAGAAAAAATCGTCGCCATGCAACAACAGAAAGCCGCATTGGCCGACGCCATCCTCGCGGATAACGCATCGGGGAGCGTCAGGTTCTCGGCCAGCGATATCGAAGCGTTATTCGAACCCATTCCGAGCCTGCCGGCGTACATGCCAGCCACCCAGGCCGACTCGCGAGCCCGAACCGGCACGTAACCACCTGACCCACCGCCAAGAACGTCTCTGCAGTTGATGCAAAACGCGAACAGCGAATCAGGATGGAGATCGTGTTCGACACATACACCGAAGATGAGTGCGCAACGGCCCGGTATTGCCATCTCGATAGCCAGCTCTCGTTTCCGTTCAAGACTCGCGTGCGCCAGGCCATGGACTGTCATGCCCCGACGCGAATCACTTTCAGCGGTACAACGTTAGGCCCTGGTCCCACTCCCGACCAACGCTGAGGAAATCGCCCCCAAATCGTCCCAGGGCCGCGCGAATTTACGCGTAGTTACACTTTTACACTATCAACGGTAACACTTTTACTTTCGCGGACAGCTACGGCCCCGTTCGTCCGAACTTCAACAACGAATAGCGCGCTCGGCAACATCGTCGAACACTGCGATTCGCTGGCCACCGACCCATACATCTCCGGCCCAAGGAACGCGTCAGGTTACGGAGTGAGACTCCGTGGAAAGCGGTCGATACGTTCGCCCGCTACGCTTGCGGGGTAAAGTGCCGACGCCCTACCCCATCAGGTCGTGAATGGCGCGCAACTGGGCAATGTAAAGCAATTCGAACGCCGGGTTGAATTCATAAACGATGCCAGCAAATTTGTGGCTAATAATTCCTGCCTCGCTTTCGCAGATCCGGAATGCGGGGCCGCCGCTCATCCCGCCGATCGAAGTCGGCTCGGGTTCGTACCCTTGTCTAATCCATTCCACGCGTTCGAACTGACACACCAGGTAATGTTCGCGCGATGAGGTAACGGGCGTCGCACCGCACCCAAAGCTTCCGAAATTGAATTCAGCCGCTCTGGGCCGGAGGCGGAGGTCACCCGGGAATCCTCCGAAGGCAATCCCGGCACCCTCCGGCACAGGTACCGGCTCACCGTCCCCGATCTCGGCGAATGCCTCGCCTATTCCGACGCTACCATCCGTAATCTCATCGGCTTGAGCAGCCGTCAAACCTATCACGGCCACGTCGGGCGTCTCGCTCTCCCCGACCACCTGTTCGAGAGGCTCGAAACGGCAATTGCCGATCTGGAAAAAGGCACGATCCGATTCGGCGCGTTTTGTCCTGTAACCATCAAGGACGTGGTGGCACGTAATCGCAAATCGTTCGTTGTCGCGAGCGACCAGGGATGCCGTTCCGTTGTTCACTGTCAGTTGTTCGCCCGCCCGCGGCCAAATTCCGAAAAAGGCCGGTTTGCAAAAGCGCAGAGGGAACCGCGCGAGCTCAAGTCCGAACGGTCCGGCAAGCAGTATTCTTGCATCTTCTGGCGTCATGGAGGAGTCGCAGCGTCAAGATGTGAAACATCAAAGTACCAGTTCGCGACCTCTCCGCAAAGACTTCGTTCCGAGCGACTCAGGGAGCCCGAACACCTGGGACGCTTTCGACCGAAAGACATACCTGCTCTATGAGCCCTCCCATTGGCGCCCTGATCGAGCACCATGTGAAGGATCCAAGCACTTTGAGACGCAACGTGCCCAATCACATGGGTGTCCAGTACGCTCTCACGTTGTTAGCGGGCCCCTACCCAGAGTGGACTCAACGCCGGGCAAAGTCGGTTTGCGTGTGCGCGATGCCGACGGCATTCCAGAACACGTCAAAAGCTGGGCGAAGCGTCGTGAGCGGATCAATATCGAAAGATTCAAGGTAGATCGGTGGCGCTACCATCGTCTGAATGTGATCCGGCAACGGCGCATAGATTTCGGCTCCACGCTGCTGGACCGCAACAAGTGTGCGGCCCGTATAGGTCCAAGACAACATCAGATACGCCGGTGGGGCGACATCCAATTCCGCCAGGGCATCAAGCATCGCGGGAAAGCCTGTACGCACCAACGGTACTTCATAGAGGTCAGGAAAGATCGCGCGCACTTCTTCGTCGCCCCGTTGCGGGACGATGCACCGGCTCAGATCCCCCGCCACAAGTTCAACGCTGCCGTTGCGGTACAGCTGTGCGTAAGCCCGAAAAACATGATCCACTCGGTCACTGATACACGCGACGCCGTCCAGGTTAATAGTGGGCGGGTGCAGGTTGATTTGCCCTGGCCCGGCGATTTCGAGCCGGCGCGCGGCCGAGCGCAACATATCAACGTCGTGAAGCTGCGGGCGTGTGATCGCAGCAAGCGGCACAATCTGGCACACACAGGTCGGCCCAGCAAGCTGTGGTGCAGGGCTCGTGTGCGTGAGTATGCTCTGCAGGGTCGCCTCGCGCCGGGCCAGGACCTGGTCAACCAGCGATGTGTTCGAAGCGAACGCGTGGCGAATCGCGTGCATGTCCATCGGTTCCTTGCCAACCGAGGTCCGGCCGTAGAAGTGATTTTTTGTGGTGGTCCGATGCGGTGCGTTCGGGCTTACAGCAACGCGCAGAACAACGACGTAGCCTCCGCTCGCGATCGACACCGCCCAAGGTTGAAGCCCACTCGTGATTTTCGGCTCGTGCAGATCGCGGATCGCGCTGGTGACCTCGCGCAACGCTGCGTCAACATCCTTGAGTGGTATCGGCACGATCGCAGTCGCCACACCCTCTTGCTCATCAAGACCAAAAACAAGGTCGCCGCCCAAAGTATTCGCGAAAGCACAGACGTCCTCGGCTATACGTGCGCGCTCCTGAGGCGATGTCGGCCAGTCGCGCTTGTAGTCAAGTGTCCGACCTTCGCGAACGCCATGATCGATCAGCTGCTGAATGTCCGCTTCGGTCACATGCTCGAGTCGGGCGCGAGGAATCAAGGCGTTCTCCGAGGTTGAATTTCTATCTGTGAGCAAACAAGTCAGGACTCGTGCTCAACAACTCAATGTTAACCTTGTCTACAGCCCCAATACGCGTATTGGACTATTCCGTCGCTCTGCGGGAGTTTGGCAGCGACGCTCCCGTTTCGGCTCCGTGCACCAGGCCTCCGGCGAATCCGGCTGGCCGCGCTCCGGTACCACTCTAGTCGACGACTCGCGCGGTGCGTGGTTGTCAATCCAGGCTGCTAAAAAGCAGAGTTCCATGCAACAAGGCGGAGCACGGCGCCGATGTACATTTTCATCTAATTGCTGCCGGTATCCCTATATACAATACGTCTCGCAGAGGGATTCATATATATCTTTCGTACCGTTGTACTTCTCGAACACGTAACCCAAGTACTCTTCAACGTAGTCTTCAGTCGGCGCATGTTTCTCAGCGTCGAGCTCAACGTCGTAACGGTAGGAGCCGTAGTACGGCCGCAGCGTGAGTAGCCCGACGCCGAATCGGCTGCATACGGCAATCATCTCATCGAGTCCCACTACTGGCTCTGTCTTAGCCCACTCGAGTACAACATATGCTTCGTGCGCGAATCTGCGCTGCGATGCCGCCTCAAACACAGAATCAACGTTCCATCGTTTCCACTGCTTGAGTTCGTAAGTAGTCAACAATATCTTGTGGGTCCGGAGAATCGGAAATTTGCGGATAGATATCTTCGTAACGTCAGGATTTGACCACTTCCCGCTCCTTCTGAGGGCGCTTGTGTCGACGACCACAGCGGGTTCCTCATTTTCCTTTGATTCTGCATCCAGAATATCCACAAATGGACCATACAGGTGCTTTTCCTTCGCAACAGACGAGGCCGCTTCGGGCAAAGTGCTCTCGTTCATGCCACTTCTGGTGAGCTGGACACCTCCACCTTGGCCCTTTACTTTCTCAATAAGCCCTTCGTCCAACAGTTCCTGCTTGATCTTTGCGTATCGCTTGTCGGTTAGATTCAATGCGGAGCGGACGTTTCGATTCGATGAACGCCCTTCTTCCTGCAACAGCCATATCAGACGATCTTTATCAGCTGGACGGGCCACGGTACCTCCAGGCAAATTGGTTTGTGAGATTGTTTTGTGCGGCAAGACTGCTCGCGGACGCGAGGCCCGCGGTTGTTGTCCTCGAAAAGCATGGTCATCGCCGTTCGTATTTTGTTGCGCTGCGTAGTACGTTTCAATGCGTGCAGGAAACCTAGTCCCAGATCCGGTCGCTGCCGGCAAGCCGCGCCTCACTGGAAGAGTAACAGTGCCGGTCATCGGCTGCGGCCTGGATTTCGTCGAGCAACTCGGCCATCAGATCGCCAAGCTCGTCGTCCGTCTCGTATGGCACCTTGAGCTCGTATTCGCCGGCCGACAATTTGTGCGCTTCATAGTCCTCGAGAATCCAGCGCTCGATGTGTTCGATAACGCGCTTGCGACCCCTGACGAATTTGCTGTTGTTTTCGATATGAAGCGAAAGGAGGACCGTCGCAGTTTGCATCGACGCGTCATCCTGTACTTGGGGAAGCGACAGTCCATCCCCAGGTAACGAGGGTGCCAGCTCAGGCGTGACAGGTGAGACGGGCTCGACAGCCGGCGCCGGATCCAGCTTCCCAAAATACACACTCATCTCACGCCGCATGCGCTGCTGCTCGGCGGTGACATAAACCGTCGTCGTCTGCACCGATGCGTGCCCCATCAGCCGCTGCGTTACATCCAGCGGCACACCGCTGGCCACCGTCTGGGTGCCGAACGTGTGACGGAACGCGTGCGGCGATGTACGGGTCAGCTGTACGCGCTGAGACTCCGACAGATCCGGCATCTGTTTGAGCAACTCGCGCGTCATCCATGCGATGAGCCCACGTGCGCCACGCACCGAATAGCCGCCATGTTCGCTGCTACGATCGGCGGCGCCATCCGCGGGTTCGTGTTCGCCGTCGGCGCCCTCCTCCGCTGCCGGGCCGAATTTTCGTTGTGCGCGCGGCGTCGGCGGAATCACCAGCGGCGCAATGAGCGCACGGGTCGAACTCGCGTCACCGAAATCCTCGCCGCGGTCGGCCCAGTGCGCGGCGATCGCGGCCACGCACGCCGCGCTCGCGGGCACGATGCGCTCCTTGTCCCCCTTGCCGATGACTCCCAGCTGCCAGCTGGCCGCCATGTCCCCATCGGCCGGCAGATGCTGCAGGAAATCGCGTGTCGCTGCAGCTGCCTCGGCGACACGCAGCCCGGAGTCACCCATCAGCAGCTGCAGTGCGTGCGCGGCCCGCCAGCGCGGCGCATCCGGTCCGTCGCCTTCGCACTGACCGGAAACGAACACACGGGTGCTTGCCCACAAGGTCGCCGGAAGCGCGCGCTCGATCTTCATCGCCGTCGCACGTTTGACAGGTCGAGGGTCACGCACCGCGCGCCATGGGTTGCCGGCGAGATACCGCACGTCGACGAACCAGTCGAACGCCGCGCGCAGTGCGCGGGTCGCGTAGCGCTGCGACGAGAGGGACAGCCCGCCCGGTGCGAATGGCCGCCAGCGTCCGGAAGCGCGCGAGACCGGCGGACCCTTGAAGTCTTCACCAGGCGACGCCAGAAACGCCTTGTACGCCTCGCAGTCCTCGACGTTCAGCGACGCAAGCGCGGTGCCGCGCACGGTGACGGACCACAGCAGCAGCCGTTCGAGTTCCCGCGTGTAGGCGAGCAAGGTCGATCGCTGCTCAACGTACCGGTTCAGGTAGGCGCGGATCGCGTCGATATCGTGCTTCGCGTGCAGGTAGCAGAGCCCTGACGCGCGGTTGGTGCCGGTAGCGCCCGACAGGGCTAGCGGCAGGTCGACGCGCTCCAGCGGCGCCAGCGCGGCCCGGGCCAGGCCGTTGGACACGGTGCCGGCCGGCACGAGCGTCACACGTGAGGTCGCCGGCGCGGCCTGAATGACCAGCGGATCCACATCATTGACGTCGCTGGCGACGGTCACGCCGAGGCTCGCTTCGTGCCGGCGCAGCCAGACGACCAGCACGCGGGCCCGCAGCAGTCCGATGCGTGGCACCGAGCGCCACCAGCTGCCGCCGCGCCGGTTGCAGAACGCAATCAGGTCGCCCAGCGTTGCGATGCCTTCCGCGATGAGGCGCTTCGCCACCAGCGGCCGGAACCACAGGCCGACCGCGTGAGTGACCGCCGGCGCTGCCGCGGCGAGCCGCGCGGCGTCCTCGACCATGCGTAGCGATACACGCGTGAGCTTCGCGCTCCCGTGCTGGCGGATCGAGACTTTCAGGTGCTCCGCCAGCACGGACGAACCGTTCAGCATCGCGAGGTGGACCAGGTCGTCGCGCATCGTGCGCAGATAGCGTTCGAGTGCGGCCGGATCGTCCTCGTAGGGCGTGGTGTCCGGATCGAAGTAGAGCCTGGCAATAGTGGGTAACTGGATGCGCTGCACATACGCGCGCAGCGCAGCGAAATCCGTGCGTGTGTAGGTTCGCGGCGGTGGCAGCTCAAGTTGCTGGGCCCGGTTGCTCATGTCGATATCGTTCCTTGCCCTGCTCCCTGCACCGCTGCGGGAAGCGGTGAGCGGGCACCCGCTGCTGTCACGCGCTGCACCCGCTCCCATGCGTCCAGATAGCGATGCATCCGCACACGGGCCAGCTGCGCATCGTGCTCGATCAGCAACCGGGCGATCGCGGCGTGCTCGTCATCCTGCAGGGTCCACGCCTCACCCTGTGCCGCGCGCGCGAGGCACGCGTCGAGCGCCATTTCTGCGTGCTGCAGGAGCGCCAGCCCGTCGTCCGGAGCATCCGGTACATTCGGGTCGCGCAGGAAATACGACAGGTGCACCACGCCCGTGAGGCAGGCGAGCTGCTCGACATCGCCGCGGCTGCTGGACAGTGCCGCGAGCGCGAGATGGTGCTGCAACTGCAGGCGGCGCACGTGTTCCGTTGAAAGCGGCAGCAACATCGCCTTCGGCATCGCCGGGCGGCCGCTACGGATTTTCAGGGGACGGGCCATCGTTACGGTTCCTCCGGATCACTTGCGGGCAAGACGCCCAGGTCTTCCAGCAACCGGATCTGTATCTCGACCAGCTCGAGCAGCTTCGTGTCCCGCGCACCCCAGCGCAGCATGTACAGCAGGACGTCCAGCGGAACCCCCTCCTCGCACCCGCCCAGGACTGCGTCGATTCCCTCGAGCAGGTACCCGATCAATTCCTCGTCCCGCCCGACCAGGTCCGTATTCCGCCTGAAAGTCACGAAGCAGTGACGGACCGCGTACAACGTATCGGATTCCGCAGGCGTCACGATGGTGAGTGCTTCGCTGAGTGGTCCCAGGGCCGGTCACGAAACGCGCCCCAGTGCGGTGACACCTCCACCGCCTCAAGCAGACTGAGTGCGGTAATGCCTTGCCGGGTCAGGGCGGCGACAGGTGCCGGTCCGCGCGCGCCGATCAGCCTCGCCAGGAACGACAACGCCGGCAGACGACCAAGCGAGCGCGCCCAGACCACAAAACCGATGTTGACCAGCATGTCGACGGTCGCCTCATGATGATGACGAACCACAGGCCGGTCGCGGACCAGGCGCAGGCTCGCAAGCACCTCGGCGTGGGAAGGAGTGAACGGGACCCCGTGTGATGTCAACATGGTGCAGTTTCAGTCTCGCTGGCCAGTGGGTGTCTTCGCACCGGGTGTGAGCGTGACGCCCCCATCCCACTCGAGCGTGACGGCCGCACCGCATGATTGGCAGGTATCAGGCTTACCGTCGTATGAGTCGTCGGCACGGTGCGTCTCGCCGCGATGCCCGCAGTGTGTACACCGATAGACGTACAGAACTTTCGATTCTGGTTCCACTATTCACTCCCCTTTTTTTCGCTCCGACCAAACGAACGCGGACCGTCATTGCCAGCGCGGGACGCCGCGCGCCGGCACTCTTCAAAACCCGTATGCATCGTCGCCCCAGCGCCGCAGCACCTGCGAATCGTGTGCTGGCAGCACGATCAGCACTCAAGGCCTAGCACGGTCGACAGGGCGCTGAGTACTACGGCAACAGCTGTGAGTCTGGCCGCAATCTTGTTCAGTCGGCCGACCTCCTGGTTCGCGCGCAGTTGCGCAGCCAGCCACGCAAATTGCTGACCCTCCGGGTCGCCTGACATCACCCCATCAGGATCTCCGTTCAGCGGATCGATTGGCACTTTCGTAGATTTTTGCCAGTACGCGGCCGCAGCCACGCCAAAGAACAGCCCGCCTATCGCGAACACAAGGGCCAGGTTTTTCATCGTCAGCATCGGTTGTCTCCATTCTGATCGGCGTGCGCCGTGGTTGCTCTGCGTCCGTCACAGGCACATCGCCGGCGACAGGAGATGTCTGTCACCAGGTGGGATGCAGCATCATCCGTCGCCTGCACCTGCAGAGGATGCATGCCGCGAGCCAGTCAGCCGCCGTTCAGCACCTGCCCGCCCTGGACGAGTCCCGCCTGCCACACGCGCCACTCGTCCGCCGAAAACACGTGCGGCTCGATCGTGCCGTCGGCGAGATGCACCTCGTAGTGCTGGTACTCGCCCTGCTCGTTCGCCATGCGGCGCACCAGTTTTTTGACGGCGATGAAGTCGTAGTGATCGCCCATGCGTCGTTTCCAGAACATGACTGCCCCCGCAGTGTGTGGTGCCAGCCGTGTGGCCGGTCAGTGATCAGAAACTTTTCTCTCGCTTCCGCTTAGCGAGCAGGCCTGTTGTCCGCGAACCGTGCCTTCCGGGGCGGTTAAGTCACCACCGTTTCAGGTCAGTCAAGGCGATCAGCCGCTCCGCATCGCCCTCCTCCTGGGAGCCACTCGTGATCGCCTGCCAGCCCTTGTAGATGCCGACGGCCCACTGCGCGAACAGGTCGCGACGCGCCCGCTCGCGGCCGTAACCGGCTTCCATCAGGGCCGCGATCTCCGCTGCGGCGGTGTCGGTAATCTCGCGGTAGCTCCAGACTCGGTCGCTCATGGAAGTCCTCGTGGCGTCATGGGTGCGGCGCTGCGCGGGATACACGGTCGCGTCGGCGGGTAGATGCGCGGGTAAACCCTTAAATTAACCAGGTTAAAGTGTGGCGTAAAGTGGTCTACCCCTATTCTATGGCATTAATCGTAATGCCGCTAATAAGACTTAGCGGCATTGCATAAATTAGGGTCAAATCATCAGGGGCGAAAAAAAGCCCGGCGACGAACGTCTGCCGGGACTCAACTTCTACGCCGGGGACGACGCAGAGAGACCAGACTTCATTTTACCCTGCCCTGCCGGCCGCGGGGATGCGCGGAGCATGTTCACGAGATAGAGGCTCATCGGTCTACCTGGGCTGCTCAGTCTTCGAGCGCCCAGGCGATCACGTCGGGATCCAGTTCGAAGCCTTCGTCGATCAGCTCGCGGAAGAACGCCTTGTTTTCCGCCTCCTCTTCCTCGAGCGACGGGCGGCCCTGCGCCTTGCGTACGGCCGCCATGGTGGCCATATCGGCGTGCAGCTCCGAGGACAGCGCCGCGAGTTCGAGCGCCACCAGATGACCCGCTTCTGCAGCGATGTCCTTGTCGAAGAAATTTTTCATGACGAAGCTATCGGCGCCTGGTCCGGAAACTTGAGGCCGGCATTGCAGCGACCGTCCTGTGTCGAGCGCGACGGTCAGACCGTGATGACGGCGCCCGGTGCAATGCGCGCCGGCGCCACAGCTACGGGGAGGACGATCTCCCGAAACGGCTGTGGGGCCAGCGGTGGTGGGAACGGATAGGGCTGGGGCGGAAGGCCGGCCAGCACTGCAGGCGTGGCTGGATCGAGCACTTCGTGCAGTCCGCTCCGGCCGTTTCCCAGGCTGGCGAAGTGCGGCTCGATGAGTTGCCAGCCACGATCGTCCTGCGACTCGTAACGACGGTAGATCCAGTAGCAGATGCTGTCTGCGAGCTGGATGAGCCGCGATGCTTTCGAGTCGAGAAACATGGGCACCTCCGCAAAATTGCGGAGTCGTCCATTCCCATGACCAAGGTGCTTGAAGGTGCGGTGCAGGGCCTGCATGTTCGCCTCTTCCAGGGCCTGCTTGCGGTCAAGCACAAGGATCCCGCGCGCCTGCTCGCCGCGCTTCTGGTACTTGTAGGCCAGAAAGTCGTCAACCTTGGTGGCCAGCACCTCGAAACAATAGGGAAGGATGTCGGCCGTCCGGAGCATCTGGCTTTTCTCGATGACCGCGGCAAAGACACTGGCCTTGATCTGTGGCCCCTCGAGGAGGCGAAGGACGTCCGCCGCGCCCTGCGCACGGTCGGCCGGACTGAACTGCTCCCAGCCCTCCTTGCGGTTGCGCATTGGCGCCGCGTGCAGCTCCAGATACTGGCCGCCGACCTGCTGCTGGTACCGGTCGGCGATTGCATCCATTTCGCGCTCGAGCCAGTGAGTCTGCCTCTCGAACACGGTAACGCCACCGAGGACAAAAAATTTCGTGGTCTTGTCCCCCGGCGTGCCCGACTCATCGAGATACGACAGATACATATCCTTCTCCGGCAGCACAATTGAAAACGGGCCGCATAGAGCGGCCCGTCGAATTCGGTAAGCCAGGTGGAACAATCGTCCAACACGCTGAAGAGGTCAGCGCTCCCGACTCACGGGTAATAGTAACAAATGCAAGAAAAGGAGTAAACCTTCTACCGACATCGCTCGCGCACGGGTAGCCGTTACATCCTTTCCGCCCCTCTCTCTATAGACAAACCGGCGCGCATTCGCGCGCTCTTGGTGGGCCGAGAGCACATTCAGTATATAACCTTCCCTTTTTGCGAGCGTAGGGTGTCGATATCCGGCACGCCCCTTTCCTCGTACCATATGCGCCGATCCTTTACTCAACGACGGAAAAATCAATGAGGCGATTTGTGTTTTTTGCCGCGTGTCTCACGGTAGGTAGTATCGCGGTCGGCATCTGTGGCTGTAGCTCAAAATCCGACGCGACTAGCGATAACTTCGCAAAAGTGATCGATAGCGACCTGTTGGCCAAGAACGTGTATCTGTGCTCACCCGATCTGGCGTTTCCGGTCAAAGATGGTCAAAACCTGAGAGCGCTGTGGCCCGACACCTTCGCTGCCCTTGAGGCTCTTGAGCACGCCGGTAAGGTCAAATCGGAAATGGTGCCGGCTGCTGACAGTGGGGACGCACTGGACAAGTCTGGCCGAGTGAGGTCATGGACCCCGGTCGACGAAAGAGATCCCCTCTTCGTTCACCACATGGAGCCCAATCTGGGCGCCTCGGGCAAACATCTCGTTGGCCAATACTGCTATGGAAAGAAGCGAGTAGAGAAAGTCGTGAAATGGGAGGGGCCCGGTGAAATGGGTGGGTCGACGATCGCGATCGTGTACTACACCTACAGACTGGACAACCTGCAATCGTGGGCACTGGATCCCGCTTTGAAAGGCGAGTCTCGCCAGGTTCGCAGTCAGGTCGACGGTCAAGGCAAGACGCTCCTCACCGTTCCGTTAGTTCTGACCAGCGAAGGGTGGGAAGTGCAGGGGGGCTGACTTTCCTTTGTGCCGATGCCGCGCTCCCGCCTCATTGGCCCAGTGGGCTCAGATGTTTCTCGAAAATTGCTGCTGCGGAAATCGAGCCGTTCAAAACGGACAATGGCGTCGCGCGTGAGATAGCCGAACGCTGTGGGGCGCAGGGTCAAATTTCCGTTCGGCCCTCGCTCATTCAGAAGGCCCCAAGCAAGTGCTCCCTATACCTCTTCGGTCAAGTCCATCGTCACGAACTCCGGCAGCGACCATCCTCTTCGCCACCTATCCCTTGGCGTTATATAGGCTGGCGAGGGTCACGCAGTGAGTCATGGTTCCTTAGACATTCCATGGAACTCGCTGATCCGTGGTCTCACTTCATGTCGCCTTTTGGGGGCGTGGCGACTCAAAGTCGCACTTCAAGTCGCTTTTCTCGAAACGGGTTATCGCCATTTCCGTGCAAGATCTGGCGGTTTGGCCGCATCAATCCGTATTGGTCACTCGTTTGCGTAACCACCGACCATCCTGAAATGAGGCAATGGCCGGGCTTTGTGCAAGCAGTTCTGCGCGCAGCGGCTGACAGACTTTGGGCGAGAAGGACGACAACCATAGGGGGCAGCGAGGCGGAGTTGAATATAGCGATAGCAGTGTCCCTAATAGGGACATTTTCCCGGTCCGCTCACCTTGGTGTCGAAACCATAGGGCGCGTCTCAAGAGTGTCCCTACCAGGGACATTCTTCGCGTCGATAAAAAAACGCCCGCGCGAGGCGGGCATGACAGACTAGCTGGGACGCTTCTCAATCGTCCTCTGTGAAAAGCTTCGTGATCAGTGTCCGGATCTCCCTTTCTTTGTCCTGACTGAGCATTCCCGCTTTGATCTTCACCGTGAAACCCTGCGCATCTTTGGTTATCGACCCAGCCTGATTCTTGCCGGCAAAAATCTTTTCAATGTTCCGATCGCTGAGTACCCCGGCTTTGCCTCCGCTCTCGATCCCACGTTTGATCGCCTTTGCCAGCTTCGTTTGATCGAGTTCTCCCGCGACCACTTCCGACCACAAAGCCCTTGCGATCTCTATTGCTTGATCGTCCCGGTCTCGTAACACTGACACAACGTCCTCAGCCGCGTTAGCGCCGAGCAGACGCGGCTGACTGTCCAAGTCTCTGAGCACAAACTCCGGTAAGCCAGCGAACGCTAAATAACGGTACAGTTCCGATCGAGATATCCCCAGCGATTCAGCCATTCGCTTGCGATTGGGGAACTCTTTCTCCGTCTCACGGATAGACCGCGAGATTTCATAATCAGTAAGATCGTCCCGCACCACGTTTTCCACTAGAGCCAGCATCGCCATATCAGCATCGGAAAGTTCGGCGAGCACGACCTTGATCGTGTCCTTCCCGATCATCTTGTGGGCCCGCCAACGACGTTCGCCCGCTACGATCTGATACCCTGCTTCAGCCAAACGCACCACAATAGGTTGGATCAAGCCGGCCTCTCGAATCGACTCCGAAAGCTCGGTCAGCTTCGCCTCGTTGAAGACACGACGAGGTTGCCACGGATTCGGTACGATGTCCGCAACCGGCAATTCCGACGATGCGCCACCTTTCTCTAACTCCGCAATTCGCTTCTGCGCAGAAGCAAGGGCCGCAGCCATGCCCGGCGCGGTGCGAGGCGTTGCCGGCTTCTCCGAATGAGCCTCCAGCGGAATGTCTTTCGCCGCACGCAATTCCGCGGTCTGACTCATCATCCGTTCTCGCAGATTGCTCATGCTTCCGCCCTCCATTGCGACACGAACTGATCGTCGATCCACTTACAGTACTCCGTCAACGGTTGTTTCACACGCGCCAGAGTCTTTGCCACGCCGTCCGCACGCGAAAGATCAAAGACGGTCGAGAACGCAAGCGCTCCATTGCTCATCACAGAGCTGGCCGGGATCTCAACCGTGGAGAGCCAGTCAGCATATGCCCTTTGCGCCCAAGATCTGACCACAGGGGCCGAGGACGTTGTGGCGTAATCGACCTTCGAAAGCAGCACAGAAATGAATTCGTAGGTTTTGTCGAGTTCATGTTCAACAAAGCCTGCCGCTATCTCTGAGAACAGCGACCAGAAGGACACCGACGAAATGAAGTCGAGGCTCTCAGGGACTAACGGCATCACCATCGCGTCTGCAGCCATCAGCCCGTTGAGTGTCAGGTAGGAGAGCGACGGTGCGGTGTCCAAGATGATGTAATCGTACTGCGCGCGCAGAGGCTCAATCCCCCGACGCAAGATCGACCAGAACTCATACTTCGGATTATCCTTCTGCGCTGTCGGCAAATGAAATTCCGCGTCGTGGAGGTAGTTGTGCGCCGGGATAACGTCAAGCCCGTCCCAATAGGTGCTCTGTACCTTGGAACTCAACCCTCCCTCTAGCGTCGGCTCGTAAATGAAGGGGAGCACCGTGTCTTCCCATGTCACGTCCTTTTCTGCATAGAGACCACAAAGCTCCGACAAAGACGCTTGCGGGTCCAGGTCGATCACAAGAACTCGCCGCCCCCGAAGGCTCAAACCTTGCCCAATGCACATCGTGGTTGTCGTCTTGCACGAGCCTCCTTTGAAGTTCGCGGTAATCAACACCCGACCCCGGTGACGGCCCTGCCCTGACACAAGTGCGGTTTGATAAATGCTCGAAGCCTGCTTCACCCAGTTGCGGGCCTCTGCAAGAGTAAAAATTCGTGCGCGCCCCGTGCCATGGGCCTGACCAGGCGGCAAGTCGCCGCCTTCCTTCGTTGCCAAATAGTTAATTTTCTGGCGATCGACGCCACACATCTCGCTCAGTTCACCGATCGTGAAGACAGGTGAAGTTTTGCGTGGGCGCGGTGCTAAGATCTGGTCGCGAAGCTCGTCTGTCATGACAGACAGGCGATTGGCGAACTCTCCAAGCTCAGAGAGCTTCACGTGCCGCTCAACAGCTGGCAACTCGCTCATTTTCATTCGAAGGCTCCTTTCGGATTCAACGGTGAGGTCATTTTTCCATACTCACGGTATGTTTCTACGGTTTTGAGGCATTCCAACCACGAACCGTAGAATACTCTTCAGACCTTCGAATGACCACTCAAATGCTGCACGGATTGGTATTTCAGTGTTTACGCACAACACCCGAGACATATCAATGACTTAGCACATGGCGAAAGGCCATCAATTAGAGGTGCCTTTGAAAGGTGAGGCGAATTGTGTTGGCTTCGGCAGCACGTATGACCCTTGAGACGTTCTATTTCGCACAATTCGCCTCACCATAGAAAAGCCATCGCAGTCCTTTCCTGTCCGCCTGTCGAGCCTGATTCAACGCTGCCAACCTCGGTCAAACTCACACATAGCCGTCGGCAGGATAACTGCGCGTTCAAATTTGTCTTCTTGCTCCACTGGGTTCGTTTGTTTTTTAAGAACAAAAATCAACCACGAACAAACCAACAGCGATAGAAAACATGTTAAAAATCAACGTGTTGAACCCAAATGGTGAGGTGTGCTGTGTTGGAGGTGCTGTGAATTGAGCGTAAAAGTGAGCCGTTATCCCCGGCAAGGTGAGGAAAATGGGCGACTTTGGTGAGGCGTTTGGGCGGAAGGTGAGGGAAATTGGCGACAGGTGAGGTGAATTGTGCGACGGCTGGTTCGGAAAGGTGAGGTTCCTTGTGTTGACAGTTCACCTACTGCTAGTTATGGTACCGCCAACCGACACAAACGGATTTAACGCTCGGAGGCTGCATGGCGGAAGCAGGGCAAATGGCAACGTCGCAGCAACTGGCGTTGGCCCTCTTCGAAGACGCCGACGGCGAAGGGTTATCCGTCGACAATTCTCGTTCTGACGTTGGCTTTGCGCGCAACAACATTCTAATCCGCATCGTTGACCTCGGCGTGGCCGCGCGACGCCTGATAGACGCGGCATACTTCATAGTGGCTTCCGATGTCGCTCAGCGTGATCTCTACGACGTAGAACTGGACTACTTCAAATGGCTGATGCGGTACTCAAGCCGGAACAACACGCATCTCGAACAGGTGATCACTGAAGCCCAAAAAGCGTTGATTCAAGCGACCTCAACTACCGACGCAGGTGATGATCGTCCTTTTGGGTCCACACAGTTGATCGGTCGAATCTCGTACCAGGGTGGACGGTTCCAGTTTCGAGTGCCGCCGGATCTCATTGGGCTAATACGCGGTCCGGGCAAGTCGCACTGGTTGAGCCTACGCATAACGTCAATGTTCACGCTGTCCTATGCGCGCGTGATGTATGACCATCTGTTGCCCTTCGCAGAGGACGGCCAGACAGATTGGATCCCGCTCGACGAGCTACGGGGATGGCAGGGCGAGATGGGCGCAAACGCGCAAGTGTTCAAGTATTTCAAACGTGATTGGCTCGATCCGGCCGTGAATCAGATCAACGAGGTCTCGGACGTAAGTATCAAGTACGAGACGCGTACGATGCAGGGTTCGCGCAAAATTGGCGGCCTTCGATTTCGCATCGTTCGGAAAGACCTTGCCGAGCGAGTCCTGCACACACACGAGCATGCGCAGGCGATATACCAGACTTTGAAGCACGAGATAGGTCTTTCTACGGAACAGTTCAATCTGATCGCGAATGACCGCGAGACCTACACTGACGCTCGGCTCGAGCAGGCGATCGATCGGACGCGACTGAGTCTTAAGCTGGGCAAAATTACAAAGAGTCCGGCCGGTTTTTATATGCAAGCGCTCAAGCAAGGGTGGGTCGTCTCTGAAGCCGAGCGCGAGATGATGCAGGTTCAGCAGGGCCTCGCGCTTCGCGAGAAGCAGGAGGAGGACACCAAGGCGGCAGCGGAAACACGTATGGCGCTGCAGACGGCCGCGTTGGAGGTGAATGCCAACGAGCGTCTTCGAGGTGAAATGCGCCGTGGCTGGGAAGCATATGAAACCGCCACGCCCGAGCAGCGCGACGACTGGCGCCGCCTCTACAAGAAAACGCCCGCGGGAAAGCTAACCCTCCGAAGGCTGAACATTGATCCGATGGCAGATCTGACAGCTATCACGTTTGAACAGTACCCGGAACTGAGAGACGCGTTCGCGGGCTACGTGTTTGCGCAAACGAAGCAGACGGCGAACAAAGGCGGCGGAGAGGCCACGCGTTAGGCTGGTGTCGGCGCCCAAGATTACCCGCGGGAACGCTGCGCTAATTTCCGATGAATACAATGCGGCTCCGCCGCCGGAGAGGATGACGGATCGCACGTTCGTCAGTCGCCCGACGTTGTTCTGCATTTCCTTCACGACGCGCGCCACGAGTGGCCTCGACTGCTCCAGGTACGGTGCGAGACCGATGTTCCTGCCATAGAAGAATGGTGCTCGCTTGCGCATGGTCTTGTCGATACGTTCGATGTCGTCGACCTGTTCGCCTTCATCGCGGGCGATCAGGCCGGCGATACGCTGGTAGATTTGCGAACCGCCACCAGGTACCCCGTCGCTGCGCCTGTCGTCCATCGAGAACCCGTTAACGTCTAGCCAGTCGGTCGTGAAGTAGCCGACATCGACCACGAGGTGGGCACTGTCGCGACCGAACTCGTTTTGACGGTTGGTCGACGCCAGAATCAATGACCTCAGCGGTTGCGGAACGACCACGACTTTTTCCACCGTGCCGCATGTTCCATGCCGCGCCGAAGCACATCGCGCGCATCCTCGAAGTGATCACGGGCAAGACAGTTCAACCCGTGCACAAACATCCCAAGGGAATTCTTGTCAGGCAATGGGCCTCGTCGTTGCCGCGACTGTACGCGCTGTTGGCGTTGCTAAAAGTTTTCCGCATGGCGCTAAACGAATCCGCGAATCTCTGGATAAATTGCAAAGACGTGGGAATTTCGTTGGTCGCGAATTTGCTTCAGCAAAACGAGGTGATCGGTTCGGTCGGTGATGCGAAGCACTAGTTGTAGCTGACCGAAGACCAGCATGGCGCGGCGGCGGACAACTGGTGCAAGGTCGGCACGACAAGGCGGTCAATCGCCTGATGTGCGAGCTACCTGGGCCTACGGCAACAGCTAATGTATTCAAGGGAGAAGTAATGGTTGCAATCGTCAGCGGCAATAGTCTTGGTCTGAGCTCCTTGTCTACGCTGGGTCAACGCGGACAACTGGGCACGGCAGGGCAGGGTGGCTCGACAATTTCCACAGAATTGGAGGATGCGCAAATCGTTGATCGGCAAGGATTTTTAGAAACAAACCGCCAGATTTTGCACGATTCGGACGATTACCCCATCAACCGGATGACGGTCTTAACCTGAAAAGCTGCGCTAAAACACGGGTATTTTCCGGACCGGATCAAAGTGATCAGTAAGACCTGCGCCTGGACCCACGTTGCCCGTCAGAGCTGCATCCGTTTGCGTAGCATCCGGCAGGCGGCCAGTCATTACGTCGCGCACGCCATGACTGTCCCTGTGTCCAAAAAGCATCGAATCCCGCCCAGTTGACCCGACCCTGCCCGACACCGTGTTATCCAGCATCAATCTTTTCGACTGACCGAAAGCGCGTCGCGCCGGTTTTCCTTGCCTCGCCGAGGCATCGAAGAGCGCCAGACGTCGTGTGGAAGTCTCGTTGGGCGTTAATTTTCCGGAAAGAGGAATGCTGAAGCTGCTGTAAAAAATGTCCTGACATCGTCGACCAGGTTGCTCATGTTGTGCCTCATCGTCTATCTCACCACCATGTTCTTCTTCGTGGCGGCCTTTCCTAGATGAACTGCACCCCAAACGTTGGTAAGCGCGAATTTCGACACACTTGAGATTCTCGGCTCGAACCTCGAAGTCGCTCAGAACGGCATTTCGTCGAAGTGAAGCGTTGCGTGCTGACGTTTGACACTCTTCAGCCAGCTCTTGAGTGTCCTGATCTCTTCGAACACCAGCAGGTCTTGTTTCAGGTCGCGTACGCTTTGCTGAATTCCTGCGATGTCACCGGCGAGATTGCGTACGACGGTGTCAGGAGAGATGTCGATGAATGGTGGAATTCCATAGGCGTGCCTGAATCGCGCTTCGACATGCAGGATTTCCTGATCCAGTTCGCCGAGTTGCTCCTTCAGGATCACTTTATAGTGCTTCAGCCGGTCTTCGCTGATATTGTTGATCGCGCTCTGATCGATGTGTTCAAGTTCGAGCTGCAATTCCAGCAGTTGCAGCAGATTGTTGTTGCCATAAGCCTGGTTGGCCCGCTGCATCAGCGCGGTCTTGCGCTGGCGCTCGTGGGGATCCGGTTCACGATCGGGATGAAGGGCACTGGCAAGTTTGCGATAGACCTCGCGGATGGACTGGCTTAGCTGCTCCTGCTCCTGCTCCTGCCGCGCCTGCGCGGCGAGCTGCCTGGCCGACTTTTTCCGTTTGGCACGGCGCTCCTCTCGCGCCTGATTTTCGGCAGCTTCCCGCGCCTGTTGCTCTTCCATTTTCGCGTGCGCGCGCTGCAACAGATCTTCCGGTGAGCTCATGTCGATATCGTCGCCCAGCTCCGCACCGAGCATCGCCTCCAGCGCAGACTTCATGTCCTCAAGTTCGGCCGCCGCTTCGCTGTCGAAGTCGGATTGACTATGCCGGTTGTAAATGGCCTTCAGTTGCGCATCGTCCTGCTCTTCGATCAGATCGCCCGCCAGGCCGGTAATCAGCACCGAGATCGTGCGGCGTTCGGATTTCGTCAATCCTTTCTGGTCGAAGGCCTGCTCAAGGCAATGAACCATCTTTACCTGCAAATCCGTGCAGATCTTCTCGAGTGGAAGGAACTCGTCGGTATATTTTTTCTGGAAGACTGGCCCGACCACCTCCCACGCACCGAGATGGTGACGCCGCTTTTCAATCTGCCGGATGAGTGCGTTGAATGCCTTCTGGCCTTTCGACAGGCTGGTCTTGTTGTGGGCCGGGGCGATGCTCACGGACCTGCGGTTCGTCCTGGTCATGGGATGGTTTTCTCCGATTACTGCGCGAAGCGACGCAAGGCGATATTTTAACCAGGCTCCCGGACCTGCTCCCACTGCAGACAAACCCACACACCGTCGCGCTATTACGCGCCGACATCTGCGACGCGAGCGGCGATGATGACTTCACAGGGGTAAGCGTGGACGCACCGCGAAGTTGTCGCAACGACGACGCCCGAAGCATGCAGGGGGCACGCGCAGGGTCTTGAGCAGTGCACTTTCCTGTATCAGGGCGTGTTCGTCGAATCCTGCGGCTTCGCGTCCCGCAGGGGTTTCTGTGGGTTGAAGTTGAACGGCAAGAGATCGCTGACGTCCGCGTCGGGAGCACGCTGCGGCAATTCGGTCAGCACATGCAGCAGGTACGCGTATGGCTCGACGCCGCAGGCGCGGCACGTCAACATCAGGCTGTACACCATCGCGCTTGCTTTCGCGCCAGCAACCGTGTCAGCGAACAGCCATGCAGACCTGCCTGTACAGAATGGTCTGATGTCACGCTCGATAACATTATTGTCAACGGGGGCACGCCCGTCGCTCACGTAGCGACAGAGATACATCCACTGGTTGCGTGTGTATGAGATCGCCTTGCCCAGCAGGCTTTCTGGCAGAACCTGCGGCGCCTGTTCGTCCAGCCACTTTCTGAACGCTTCGAGTAGCGGCACGCTGTGCTGCTGGCGCAGCCGGTAAGTGTAGTCAACGCGCGTCTCGCCTTCGGGCAGATCGGCTTTGGCCAGCGCCTCGACCTGATACAGCGCCTTGAAGTATTCCAGTGCCTGCGCGGCACGGCCGCCGGGTTTCTTCATGCCCTTGAGCGCGTCGACGAAGGCCCGACGGGCGTGAGCCAGGCAGCCGAAGTGCGTCGGGCCTTCGAGCGTGCGCCAGGCGGCGTATCCGTCCGTCATCAGCAGGCCTTCATAGCCGTCGAGGAACGCTTGAGGATATTCCTGCCTCCGCCCCGGCTGGTAGTCGAACAGCACGACTGGCTGCGCACTGTCTTCGGCACTGCGGTAGACCCACATATACGATGTGCTCTGTGCGGCCTTGCCGGGCTCCTTGAGCACCTGCACCGTTGTCTCGTCGCCATGGATCAATGGCTGCGACAGCAGCGTCCTGCGCAGTGCGTCGTACAGCCGGCGGTAATGCAGCTCTGCGGGCCGGATGATCCAGTTCGCCAGCGTGCCGCGTCCGACTTCGATGTCCGCACGCGCGAGCGCGTGAGCCATCCGGTACAGCGGCGTACCATCGACGTACTTGCCTGCGGTGACGGTGGCGATCATCGCCGCACTGGCATTGCTGCCCGGTAACGGCTGCGCGGGCATCGATGCGGTGATCACCGGCGTACGCTCAGCATGGCGTTCGCAGTGACGGCACGCGTACTTGAAGCGCACGTGCTGCAGCACGGACGCTTTCACCTCGATATGCAACTGTTCGCTGACCTCTTCGCCCATGCGGTGAAGTGCGTGTGCGCAGCACGGGCAGACCTTCTGGTCTTCGGGCAGGTCGTATTCGATGCGCTGACGTGGCAGGTGCGCCGGCAGCGGTTTGCGTCCGGGCCTGTTTCGTGCCGGCCCGGGTACATCTGGCAGGCCAGTATCGGGCAGCGCGACCGTGTCATCGGCATCGCCGGCGTCATCGTCGTCCGTGGCGGCAATCTGTTCGGCTTCGTCGAAGACGCGATCCCCGAGCTTCTCGCTGCTCGGCGCGAAGCGCTTGCTCTGCGCCAGGCGGAACTGCTCCTCCAGCTGGGCAACCCGTTCGCCCAGCTGCCGGTTGCGTGTCTCGAGTTCACGGATATAGGCCTGAGCGGCCGGCGGCAATCGGGAGAAATCGTCTTCGTTCATGCTCCCAGGATAGCGAAGGACTGCGTGCGATGGGTTTACGGGAATTTGTAACCGTTCACCTGCCCGTTGTTTTACCGGGAACGCCCCGGCGTTCAACTCGCGTGGCGGTACCGCCGTGATGGATGGCGGCGCACTGCGTCGACGTCAATGCCCTCAAGGAGCCAATGTAGTTGTTCGGTCGTCAACTCGATCACCGCCTGTGGCCGGCGTGGCCAGACGAAGTGGTCCTGCTCAAGGCGCCGCAGCATCAGCCAGAAGCCGGTGCGCTCGTAGAACAGCAACTTGACCCGGTTGCGCCTGCGATTGTGGAAGGCAAACACGGCACGCGCAAACGGGTCGAGTTGCATGGACTGCTCGACCAGTGCCACCAGGCTGTTGATGCCGGCCCGGAAGTCGATCGGCTCACGATGCAGGAAGACCTTCAGGTCCGCCTCGAACCGGAACATCAGCACGCTCCCAGTGCGGCAATCATCGCGCTCACGAGAGCGGCATCGTGTCCTGAACATTCGAGCTCAAGCTTCACGCCGTTGGGCAATCTGGCCGACAGTCGCGCACCCTGCGTCGCCGGTGACGACAGGTCAGCGCGATCCAGTTCAGGCGTGGGCCGCGCAACAGGTGCCGTCGCCGGGACCGGCGCCGCGTCATCGATCGCGACGACCGGCACGAAAGCCGGGAATCCGACCGCGGAGTTGACTCTCGCGCAGGCAGTTTGCTGTTCGCGCAGCCGAACCCATTTGCGCAACTGGTTGGCGTTCACCCCAGCCTTCAGCGCGAGGCCAGACAGCGATGCACCTGGCTGCAGGCAGGCGTCGACCAGTCGCCGCTTGCCTGCCGGGTCGAAACTGCGCTTGCCGCCGACACCAACACGTGTCACCCGCAAGGGCAAAAAGGTCAGGTCATTCTCGGTCATGGATTGCGTCCGCAAATTTGGGGTTGCGGACGCAATCGTGGACCTTCTCAGGCACGGAAGCTAGGTGGGCGAAAACTCGCGCTTACAAACGTTGGACATGGATTCAACCTTTGGGGTGGTTCGGGTGTACCGCATTTTTGTTAGTGTGGCCGAGCGATCCGCATTCAGAAATTCATTCGAATCACCAACCGCGCAATGAACCACGCGACACGCAGCACGTACCAGAAGCCGGTTGCCCACACGAGTCCGACCCAGGCGATCAGCAGGAAGACCCCGGCCGTATCCGTCGACCACGGCGCAATCTTGACACCCACGATCAGCGAGCAGACAAACAGCACACACAGCAGTGCACGCTGGACCAGAAATGGCAGCGCATGGAAACGGCGGTACCACGGAAGGATAGCTTCGAGCATCGGTTACTCCTTTCGGCCTTTCAGAAACTCGAACAGCCAGTCGCCACAGTACCAACCTGCCGCGCAACATGCACCGAAGGCAAGGACCCCGATCGCGTAGTGAAGCATGACATTGATCACATCGCTCCCGGGTGTGAGCAGCGCATCAAACAACCTGTGCATTTCCATCTTTTTCTCCTGTTTCGCATTCGGGTCGGGGCGCGAGGCTCAACACCCTGGATGCTGTGATTCATCTTCGCAGGTACGCAGTAAAGTCAAGTTCCCACCGTCCTTAATCGAGAAAACCGCCCAGCTGGTCCGCGAGCGCGTCCGGGGATATGCCAAGCTCTCCGGTAGAAGCGTCCGGCACTTCGAGAATGTGGACATCGTTTGGAGTCGGGATGGTTTGACCGGAGCTGTGGCGCGGATCCAGCGCGACCATGGCCGTTCCATGCGCAGTCTGCATACGCTGCAGCAGGGTGGCTTCCGCGAGTGACCGTAGTTGCATTGCCCGGGCGCGTGGCGAACTGAATGGTGCGAGTGCAGCAAACAGCAGCGGCGATACAAGCGGATTGACGATGACGGTCATCCGGATTTTCTCGTCCATGGCTTCACCCGTTGCGGCGATCGCGGGCAACGCTTGCCTCACCCACGGCGAGGAAGCCACGTGCGTTGGCAAGACACGGTGAATCGATGACCTCAATGAGTACCCGCGGGAACGCTGCACGAATCTCCGATGCATACAGTGCGGCTCCGCCGCCGGAGAGGATGACGGATCGCACGTTCGTCAGTCGCCCGACGTTGTTCTGCATTTCTTTCACGACGCGCGCCACGAGCGGCCTTGACTGCTCCAGGTACGGTGCGAGATCGATGTTCCTGCCATAGAAGAAGAATGGCGCTCGCTCGCGCATGGCCTTGTCGATACGTTCGATGTCGTCGACCTGTTCGCCTTCATCGCGGGCGATCAGGCCGGCGATACGCTGGTAGATCTGCGATGCGCCACCAGGTACCCCGTCGCTGCGCCTGTCGTCCATCGAGAATCCGTTTGCGTATAGCCAGTCGGTCGTGAAGTAGCCGACATCGACCACGAGGTGGGCGCTGTCGCGGCCGAACTCGTTCTGGCGGTTGGCGGACGCCAGAATCAGCGACCCCAGCGGTTGCGGAACGACGACGACCTTTTCCACCGTGATGTTGCCTTGCCCGAAATCGAGGGTTCCGCAGAAGCGCTCTTTCAGCGCGGCCTCATACCGTTTCAGATTGTGCACGGGCAGGCCGAGCACGAGGCGCTCGATGCGTGTCACACCAGAGAAATGCAGGGCACCGGCCAGCAGCGCCGCGTAATTGTCCGAGAGCCCGAAATCGTCGGTGAGTGCGCGACCTGTGTTGCCGTAGGCAGCCGTCAGCGACACGTCGGGACCGACTTCGTAATCAATCCGGTCGATGGTGATGCTCACGACCTTCCGTGCGGCGAGCACATGTTCGCCGTACGTCGACAGCGCGCGGCTCGCCGCGAGTGGTGCGAGGGATGGGAACATGCCCGTGGCGATCGTGCCGCTCGCTGCTCGCCATGCGTATTTCGTGTTGCCGTAGCCGACGTCGACGGCGAAGACCGGGGTTTTCAAGTTTGATTCCTCCAGGTGTGGACCGGAAAAGGCAAAGTCACACTTCAAGTTCACCATTCAGGTTCACTGGTCAGGTGAGACGTTGCCATGCGTCGTCAGTCACATGCGAAGTGCGACTTTGACCCGGTCCAGTCTATCGACGGCATTTCGAAGTCAAGTCCTGAAAGCGGGGCACTTAAGGCGAGCTTTTGGTGCTTTCACACTGGCGCGAGTGACTATTCTGGATAGACCTACCGCGTCACAGACGCATCGAACCGAGGGCCCATGGCCCTTCGTCCCTTCTGATTCTGGCCCACTGCGGCCACATTTCATGAAACTGATCGCGCCACACGCTGACGCGGTCTTTTTTTCAATCAGATCAAGTCCACACCGATCCAGACTGAGGATGGTGGACAGTGCGACATCCATACGATTGGCGGGTGTCCGCCGCTATGTTTGCTAATGAGAGGGTGTGGAGACCGGACAACCGGACACTCCGCGCAGCCTCAACGGCAATGGACGCGTTCCTTCAGCACACGACGCTGGGTGCGCTCGCGAAGCCCGATACACCGCGGCTGAGTCGAGCGTGCTTTGGAACGGGGGAGTGGATGCGGACCGGCATAGACCGGCTTCCGCGGCTCCCTGAACGGAAGAGATAACGGTAGGCGCAGCCGTAACCACAAATGCGCAACAGAAATTACCCGGCAGGTCCATACCGCACGTCATGCGACGCGCGGCGACGACGCGAGAGCGTCGGGCCGGCGAGGGTAGCCGCGAAACTGCGGTGGTAGCAGTCGATGCCAGTGGGGCCGCGCGAAGCGCCCTGCGACGGGATCGATTACGCAGTGGGCAGGACAGTCGGAGCGCACATCTTCCGTGTGCCGGGCTGATCAGATTGAATCGCTAAAGGCAGGAAGTCAGGACCCCACGCCGGGGGTAACCGGCGATGTCGCCTGGTAAGCGGCGTGAAGCAGTACAGAAGGGGTCCATGTGGTGGACCACGCGGAGCGCGCCAGGTAGGGGCGTGCGCCAGCGACGGACCGGGCTGTCGATCCCGGTGATACAGGACATGGAAACGAAGGGTAACGGACGATGGCGATGGTATTGAACGTAAGGGAACTGGTACGCGGATACGGGTTACCCCCGGCATTGACCGATGCGTTGCTCCGCATCTTTGACAGGCACGTGCAGGAGATACACAGCCGGACTCGGCTTAGTGTGAAGTCGCTGTCTGCGCTGACGCAGGAACGACGGACCGGAGCGCTCTGCAAGGCATTTGTCGAATTGCGGCGTGGCGGATTCGAGATCCAGTCTCCGTGGTCTCTCAAGGAGAAGCATGTGAGATGGCTGGTGCAGCATTGGGTGTCGCTCGGTCAGGGAGGAGGCACGATCGAGAACAAGCTGACTTACCTTCGCGCGCTAGCGTCATGGATAGGGAAGAAGGATCTCGTCGGCACACTGGCCGACTACGTTGACCGGAAAGAGAAAGGACTTGTACGCTCGTATGTGGCGATCGAGGACAAGTCGTGGATCGGTCACGGCATCACGGCCGCACAGAAGATTGAAGAGATCGGCCAGACGTGTCCCTATGTTGCGGTTCAGCTCAAACTGCAGGCAGCATTCGGTCTGCGCGTGCTGGAAAGCTTCATGCTGCGTCCGCTCGAGGCGGCGCGCAATCCGCAGACACTGGGCATTGACCGCGGCACAAAGGGCGGCCGCCCGCGGGAGGTGCCGATCCAGGAGCGCATCAATGTGCTGGAGGAAGCTGCGCGACTGAGCAACGGGGTGACGGGCTCGACAGTACCGGCAGACCGCACGCTGAAACAATGGCGGGACTGGTACTACTACGTGCTGGAAAAGCACGGCGTGACGAAGTCGGGACTCGGTTTCACGAGCCACGGACTGCGGCATCAGTGGGCACATGAACTGTACGAGACCGTTACCGGAACGCCCGCACCGATCAAGCGATCTGATCTTGTACCCGATGCCGCGTTGCATGAGGAAGCGCAACGTCGCGTCGCGGAGGCGATGGGTCACAGTCGCATCACCAAGGCGAATGCGTACCTCTCCACATTAAAAATACAACAGCGCCTTACGCGGCCCCCGCGCCCTCGCGCGACGACGTTACCCAGGCGCTCGATAGAGCTTCCGGCAACAAGACACACGCAGCGGCCGCGCTTGGAATTTCACGGCCTGCGCTGTACCGCATCCTCGCACGCTGAGGAAGCCCATCCACGCGATATGGCTCCGGGATCGACAGGTGTCGTCCCGGCGCTCGATAGACCGATGGGTAATCGTGTTGCAGGGAAGATCCATGCGTCCAGTGAAATGAGCGGTGAATCGGTGAATTGCTCACGATACCGGGCACTGTGCGGGGTAACGTTTGGGCACGATAAAGTCTCTCCCATGTTCCAGGCAGCGCCGGGAATGGAGTCCCTTCAAGCCGGTCCAGTGTTAAATGCGGCGCGCACTGCTAGCGCATCGTCTGCGCGCCCTGGTGACCGGCCTATCGCCGGTGAACGCCAACCGACAGTTGTTCAAAGTAGTGAACAGGACGCATTGCGAGATATTTTCGGGCAGACCGTAGTCGCCCAGGGGATACAGCAGCATCAAACTCAAGGAGTCGGGCACATCGAGTTCCCATGTCCTGGCGAACCCGTTGCTGCTAGGTGACGCGTGACCAGTGCGATAAGCGTGGCGGGCCGTGCCGGTCCTCGTCTTCGTTACCGCGAGAGCGCAACCGTGATTCACTCGGGTTCGAGGTCCGTACCGGCGAGTGGGAGTTCCGGTTGACACACGATGTAGCGAAGCGTCATATCCGTGAGATCAAGGGGCGTTGTCATCTGCGCGACGGACAGATCGCGAAATGTATTCATTTCTGCCCCAGAAACAAAAAAGCTGCTCCCGAAGGTGCAGCTTGCAGTGGTAACGGGGCAATGCTTCACCCGAAGAAGAGGCTAGCGGCGGCGAGTGCCGCGCTCGCGGTCCGCCTTGCGACCGTTGTGATCCATGACCAGCGCAAGAGCACACAGCACGACTGTCACGCCGAGTGCAAAAAAGCTCCAACCCATGCTCGCTCCCCGTCCATAGAAATAACCCCTATGCCAAACGATAGCATGAACCCGAGGACCAGGTCCGCCTCGCCTAGATCGTTCACCCACGACCACTGTCGCGGCCGAAAGGATAAGGCCAGCGAGGCGGGGTCCCATTAACCGGTTCAAGATCTGATCGTGTGCGAACACGTTCGCGACCGGATTGACGCTGTGAGGGGGCATCGTGCACAACGTGAAAGACAACGACGCGTGCTGGCGGGTCGCCGAGTGCGACCGTGAAGCGCGACGGCCGGCTCTCCCGTTTCGCACTGGTAGATGAGTTCGTTAAAGACAGTCTTGTAGGTCATTGCTTTGCTCCGTTCACTCCGGGTATGCCGCCCCCGACGGGACGACTCTTCCAGACTAAGGAGGCAGTTGCGAAGTCAAGGCAGCGCGACCACCGACGTGGTTCGCGCGGAAGGCAATGTCGCTCTGATCCTCGTGACCGTACGTGGGCTGACCAGGCCGAGGAGGGATGCAACATCGGCATCGCTGCGGCCACCGAGCATCTGGCGCCGTGCGTAAGTGTTGCGCAGGGTTCGCGGGTTGCCTCCAGAATGATCGATTCCTGTCAGCGCAAAAACACGTGCGAGCATGCGCCCAAGATACATATCGGTTAGCTGGCCACCGCGAGGCGACGGGAAAAGCAGGACATCGTTGCCGCCATCGGTGTGGACGTTTAGCCAGGCTGCAAGCGCTGGCACACCGAAGTCGGCAACGGGCACGCGTCGGGCGGGACGCGCACCGTGCCGGGTCACGTCGAAATGTGACCGTACACGGTCGACAACGACGTCGGGGCGGCGGGCAGACCTGAGTTCAGCCGGCGCTACGCCAGTGGCCAGTAGAAGCGCCGTGATCGCACGCTCGCGCTGCTGCGTGAAGGAGTCGGCAGTGCTGGGTCGAACGAAGGCCTCGAGGCGCAGGGCATCCGGTTCATCCAGAAACGAAAGCCGGGGGTCGTCCTCAGGCCATGAAACGGCGTAGGCAAGCTCCGCCGCCGGATTGTGTTCGCGCAAACCGAGCTCGATCAAGTGTCGGCAAACCCGCTCGATCAGTCTGAGATACCGAGCCTGTGTCGCGGAACCGGACGCGCAGCGGTTCTCCACTTCAGCAAAGAAATAGTCGAGATGTGCGGCTCCGAAGGTCGCGAGCGTTACACGATGGTGTATCAGGTGTCGGA
This sequence comes from Paraburkholderia megapolitana, assembly GCF_007556815.1. Classification (NCBI taxonomy): domain Bacteria; kingdom Pseudomonadati; phylum Pseudomonadota; class Betaproteobacteria; order Burkholderiales; family Burkholderiaceae; genus Paraburkholderia; species Paraburkholderia megapolitana. The sequence continues at coordinate 90,674 of NZ_CP041744.1, read as the reverse complement.
AGAATCGTTCAAACATCGCCCTGTGCTGCACGATGGAGCGAGGCGAAAACGGCTTCCCGTCGACGCCGGCGGCCTCGTTCTGCTGCCACCGGGTATATGCCTGTAGCGGGTCATTGACCCAGACGGTTAGAGCATCCATACCTAAGTTATATACTGAATACGCAGACCCCACCAACGAAGCGAATCTCCGATTCGCCAACCGGTTTACAGGGCGAAGAGGTCGTCCCAAGTCCTCGATCTGAAGCCTCCAATATTGCATGAAGACAGACGCAGCGTCCCCGTCCACGACCCGTGTCGCGCAAGCAATCATCGGGTTCATCGCCCGGCCGAATTTCTCAACGGGAAAGCCTGTCGGGCAAACATGCACGACGGTCGTTTCAGTCGTCGTAACCCGCTCGCGCGTCGGCAACGTAAGCCCACTGGCTTGCCTCGACGGCTATCGCTTTTTCAGCGGGACGACCGGGGGCTTCGTTAGCTCGAGCAGTTCGAGTGCTTCCGACAACACCGCGTCTTCCCCAGGTGTCAGTGCACTTCGGGAGCGGGCGAGTATGTCGAGAAGCGATGTGAGCACCGCCCGCATGCGCATTTGTGTCGCGTGTGTCGAGTCGACGGTGTCGGCGAGTTCGTGCAGCCCGCGCAACGCGTTGGCCCGGCCGGTCTGCGTACCACCCTCTATCGTCGCGAGCAGGATTGGCATGAGCGTCCTCCATCGCGGGGTCAAGTCTATGAACTCTATCGGCCGTGCGCCGGCGGCCGTGCGCTTGCGGCGTGGTATCGCAATCTGCGTGTAGTCCGGACTCACAGTTGCCTCACCCGGTCAACGCCTGTGTGCGAAATTAGCGCCCCTGACGAGACACCTCCGGCCGAAAGCCCGGGAGGCAGGCTGCAGGTGCCGCCCGGCGCATGGCCACGGCCCGGCAATGAGGTGTCGATATTGGCGGCTACACGATATCTGCGTCGTACCTTTGCGATATCGTCGCCGTCTACCGGCCATGACTGAAGTACGCGGATACGCTCTGATCTGCATCCGTCCAGTTTCGCAGGCTGACTCCCGAACTCCGGATTCACCAGTTGGGCCTTCACCAGCTGCGCCGAGAGGCTTTCGCATATCGCTCGGCCTTCGTGAGCGATTGTTAGGGGAGGTGACAGCTCCACTTCGCCCGCGCGGGAAGTACTCGCGCCGTAGACGATCAGGCAGGCGGAAACGGCCAGAATGGCCAATACCACGGCGCCGCCTGCAATTGCGTCGGGCAAAAGGCTGAGCGCGCAGGCGACGATGGATGCAGCTGCGAAGCAGCTCACAAGCGTCGCTCCCAGGTAAATGGTGGCCGCGCGATATCGCCGCTGACTAGGCTGATAGTTCTTCATTCATCGACCTCACGCCGGAACCCGACGCCCGTCATCACCGGACGCGCCCCGGTTGACGCTTATAACGTAGCCAAGCGACATTGCTTCAGCACCATCGAGAAATTTCCTGACGGTTGGTGTTGCTAGATGCTGTGAGGTGCAGGTAACCACAGTCGATGCCTCGCTCGATCCCAATCTCGTTAGTCTCAAAAAGAAGACCTATAACAGACCACAAACAGACTTTAATTAGACAATGCGTACCCTATGGATCGCGCCAGGTCTTGTCAAGTGCGGGAGACAGCGAATTCTGCTTTCGGGTCGAAGATTTTCGTTGTACATTTGCAACGTTCGAGACCGCGCTGAAAGCTTGCTCCGCGCTGGTAGGCGCAGAAATGATGCGCACTGGATGATTGGATATAAGCCGTGAGTGTGCGAATAGACTCAAAATATTTTTCAGGATGATCACTGAAAGCCAGACGTATTCGCTCCATCATCCACGATCCGCATAGAGGGATCAGAATCTATGCAAACTGGATTACAATTCATTTATGGATAATTCCGAGCAATACGCGCAGAAAATTAGAGAGATCCTGAATAATCGGGATATCCCGACCCGACAACAGAATAAATTTCTCGCAGAGCTGCTGGACCTGCACTACACCTCTGTTCAGAAAAAAATGAACGGCCAGAAGGCGTGGACCCGTGAGCAATTACAAGCTATCGCGCGCCATTTTCATGTACCTTTAAGTACCTTGATTGATTATGGTGGCAAAGAGAAATGGAACGCCATTCTCAGATTCAATGATCGAACGCAACGATGCAATATCGTTCGGGGGGATGTGACGCCAACACCCCAGCACGAGAATTTCGTCGCCGTCCAGAGAGGAGACGCATGGATCGTAGTGCCGGGAAACACTATTTCAGAGCATGTCGAGTGCTACACGATCCGGAATATTGAGATTCTCCCGCCCCCGCGCATTGCCGTCCTGGACGACGAACATGAGATAACAAAGAGCATCTCCACCAGTTTCAAGGCGCTGGGACTCGATGTCGAGGAATACAATTCTCTCGATGCATTCATCAACGACGCAGAGAAATCGACATTTGACGGTTACATAATGGACTGGGTTCTTTCGAGAACCACTACCGCAGAGGCGGCAGTCAGGCATGTGCGGGAGGTCTCGGAGAATTTCGCTCCCATTGTCATCCTGACCGGGGAGATCGAGACGCATGTAATCGACGAGTCGGACCTGGCCCGGATTGTCGAGCTTTACGAGGTTGTTGTGCTCGAGAAACCAATGCGACCAAAGATACTGGCAACGACCTTCTTTTCGCTATTTCTCAGCCACGACGTCAAACCGGGGGCTCACTCCTGACAGGGTGAGTTGCTAGACATTCACGCAACCGGGATTCTGACAGTAACTTCCGTCCCTTCGTGAATTTTACTGCTCACCCGGATATCCCCGCCCATGATGTCCACGAGAAACTTCACCATGGCCAGTCCAAGGCCGACTCCGCCGATCCCGCCGGTGCGCTCGGCCCTGAAGAATGGATCGAAGATTTTCTCCTGTTCTGCGGCCGTCATCCCAATTCCAGTATCGGTGACCCTGATCTGCAGGCAGCGTTCGTGTGATCGGGGCATCACCACAGAGGCCGAAACAGCAACGTTTCCGTGTGTAGTAAATTTAACGGCATTCCCGATGATATTCTCGAGAATCTGTTGAAGCCCTTGTTTATCTACCGTGAAATCCTGATTCTGGATCTCTGCGTCAGCCAGGATGCTGATCCCCTTTTCGTCGGCCACTGCTCTCAGGCTCTCGACAACGAACAGGACCATCTCGTGGACATCAACGCTCTCCCGTATTAGTGTTACCTTCCCAGCTTCCAGTCTCGAATACTGATTGAAGGTTGTCATTCTTGCCTGAATGGTTTCAACGCAACGGTCGATGGCCTTGACCTCGGTCTCTATGCTCTGACCAGACGCCAGGTCCGGTCTATCGTTGACCTTTTCCAGAAGATTATCGGCATGGCCAACTAACGACTGCAGGGGAGATCTCAATTCATGATTGAACAGGGCAACAAAGAGGCTCTTTCGCTGAATGGCATCTTCTTTTTCTTTATATGTCCTTCGATACTTCAGGCCAAGCATCATGAAAAATCCACCCCAGATCATCGTTGCAGCAGACCAGGCTATACATGTATAAATGAACAGGCGCCGCTGGTTCTGGGTCGTCTCCATTATCAGCGCGTAATGCCGGATCTGGTCGGGGTAAAGATCATTATTCAGATGAACCAACGTCTTTCTGAAATTCTCTAGCTCATCGATGACCCTCTCGCGTCCAGATATATCGCCTTGCAGTTCTGTCAGATGCATGGCGATGACGTTAAACCTGTCTCCGGTCGCCAGCATTCGCTGATAAGTGACCGGGTCTGCGGCGAGTACGTCCCCCAGTCTTGTTCCCGTTCGAAAAACGTCAAACCTTGAGCGGACGACACTCGCGGTCACCTTGAGATCGGCGAGTGCGTGCGGGTCAGGCAGGCGAACGACATCTATCATCAGTCGTTCCGTAGGGATCTGTATGCGCTCGATCGCCGAATAACTATCAAGCGATGGAGCAAGATCCTTCATGAGGCTTTCGCCTGCCGACATGAAATCAAACGCAACATACGAGATGATTGCGATAAAAACAAGCGAAGAGAGCCAGTAAATGGCCTTGTACAGAGAATAGTTATCTCTGGTCGCGCCGCGACTCATTTGACTACTATCTTTGATATCTGCCATATGAATTTTGCGTCGACGTCAGGGCCACCAAGTTCCTTGGGATGCTGATCTCTGGGGTAGATCAGGGCGAGCGGGCCGAGATTCTCTATGCCCATACGAACTCCGTTTCGCATATATGCGAAAACGAGATCGTACTTCGATATATCCGAGACAGGTATCGTATATTCGTAATCATCGAGACAGGATATGTCCAGAAATTTTCCAGTCGCGCCAATTTTTGTCAGTAAATCTCTGGCACTGAACCCGGTGAAAGTCTCAGTCTTCGTCCAGTTTGTGGACGTTCTGATAGTCGCCTGCTTGATAACAGGGATATCCTTTTCGGTTAAGTCGTAGACCTTTCTCTGAGGATCTGTGAAATTCGATATTTTCCCGGAGATCTCGACCGTGAAATCCTCAGCCCTTGCGTTATTGCCAGTCAGCGCGACCAGCGTGACAAGCACCAGGCCAACGAGCCACTGGCCCCGGTTACAGTTGACGGACATAGACATTTTGTATCCCGAACTCACCCATACCGGTTTTCTCCCAGCCGCGATTTTTGTAAAAACCCTCTGCGACTGACCCCGGATCAGTCTCCAGTGTGATCAATCGGCCCCCCTTTTCTTTTAGCCACTTCAGTGCCAGTTCAAGCAGGGCACCGCCTACACCTTTCCCCTGATGCTCCGGGACGACAAATAACGCGGCCAGATAGGGCTCTGGAATGAAAAGCGGCATGCAAAACCCAACCTCCCTTCCGTCAGCGACACACATCCAGCCGCCGCCTTGCCTTATATCTTCCAGAGCGTGGTCCCGCTGGAGATATTTCACCTGATGGCCGTGAATCAGATTTTGCGTGACGGAGAACCTGATTTCGTATGTCGCTCTCAGATCATTTTCCGTTAATGGTCGGTATGAATACACCATGATTCCTTTAGCCGTCTGAAATTATTGCCGATCCAACCGAGAGCGCTTTGGAAGGGCGGTGACCATGTTTCACCAGGCCACGTCTTACCTTTCGTGCGATCTGTCACAGCATCGGACGGCAAAAGTTGCGTGATCGGTCTGGTTCGACCCGGCCACCGTAGAGCATTGACTCAGTCCGGGCGATCGCCAGCGCACGGGATGGTTGCCTACAGACATCCGGGCGTCGCTCGCAATCGAAACGATACCTCGCAAGACCTATCTATCCTACATCGCAGACTGACCGTAGGCTACCTTGTGCCCGGTTTCGGGCTCAAATTCTCTGGCTTCCTGATTTCCGGAGAAACGCGAGGGCCGCCATGCCTCTGCGCCACGACGTGAGGTGGCGATCAGAACTTGTACGTCGCACCAATCTGGGCGAAGCGGCCGACATACGAGTACAGCGAAGTGTCATAACCCTGCTGCCAGAAAGGGCCGTCCTGACCTACTGCGTCGAACGGTGGCGCGCGATTGAAGATGTTGTTCATGCCGCCGTAGATGGTCCAATGCCTGAATCCGGTGTAGGTCACCATCAGGTTGAACTGGCTATAGGACCCCACGCTGCCGGCCTGAGGGGTCGGCGTCGGGATGAAGGTAAAAGTCTGCGTGTACGGTCCCGTGTACTGCCACGAGAGCGCCGCATTCCAGGCGTGCCAGGCCCAGCTCAAGGTTGTATTGCCCTTCCAGCGTGGGAAGCTGCCGCCGAACGGCTCGTTGAATGAAAGGTTGTTGCCAGCCGAGTTCACGGTCTGGCCACCCAGCTGGAACTTGAACGTGTCTACATAGGCCCAGTCGCCCGACAACGTGAACGTACCAACCGCAGTCGGCAACGACTCGCGAAAGGTGGTCTCAAAGCCGCTCGTATCGAGGTCACCGAGGTTCTGGTACTGGAAGGTCTCGTATTCGGGAATGGTCGAGCCCGGGTAGTTCACCGTAGACGATGGCTGGTCTATGCCGATCGCGTTGCTCACGTGAATCCGGTACCAGTCAACACCGACCTCAGTAGTGGGGACCGGCGACAACTCAAAACCAATGTTGTAGTTCTTCGTGCGCTCAGGGTGCAGGTTCGGGTTGCCTGATGTAAGCGATGTGACCGCGCCTGACTGATTGATCACAAGTGCCATGTTCTGTGACGTACTGTCTTCGACGAACGTCGGCGCGCGGAAGCCGCGATCGTAGGACGCGTAGGCAGTCAACTCCTTGACCGGTTGCCAGCGCAGCGCGAACCGAGGCGAGAATGCGCCACCGACATCGCTGTAGTGATCATAGCGGCCAGACTGACTGAAGGTCAGGGTTCTGATGATCGGAATGTCGAGCTGGTAGTACGCTGCAGCTACGTTACGCTGTCCGGACACCTCTTCCTCGTACGGGGTGAGGACAAGGCCGCTCGCGGATGCAGCGCCCTGCGCCAGGGACTCGCTCTGGTGGAAGAACTCGGCGCCAAGACCGAAGCCGACATCACCGGTCGGCAAGTGCAACAGAGTAGGGGTTGAAATTGTCGCATCGAGCGTATCAAGCTTCGAGACGCCGATGTTATTCGCGTTCATGTACAGACCGTTGAGCCCGTTTGGCGTAGCAGACGGGTTCGCGAAGTCATAGGTGCCGTTCTGGTAGATGTTGTTCAGCGCGCTGACGTTCAGCTGGTTCGAGTACGTGTTGGAAACGTCGCTTTGCGAGTGGGTGTAGGTGGTTGCCCAATTCCACTCGCCATCCGGCAGCGTAACGGAACCCTTGAGGCCGGTGGCGGCCCGCCAGTAATTGGCGTCGGTTGTTTCCGCGACGGCCCTCGGGAACGTGTAGATGAGCGGAGTCGCGACGCCGTACGGGTTGTACGGGTTGCTTGCCGGCACGATGTTGTTGAACAGGGAGAACTGCTTCGTTGCAGGGTTGTACACCAAAGAGGAATTAGTCCCTCCGACGGTGTTATTCGAGACTCCGCTGCCCTGGACGCTCGTATTGTTGCTCTCCCAGAGATCTGCAAACGCAGTGGTGGTTTCATTGATCCTGAACTGCGCATCTACCTTCGCGCTAAGACGTTGGCTCCATGGCTCTATGGAAAAGCCATTGCCGGTATAGAGCCCACAGACCGTGCCGTTTGTCTGGCCGTAAAAAACGGAGGTGAAATTAGAGCTAGCCGGCTTGACCGAGCTGCCATACGGACACGATCCCAGCGCCTGAGGGTTTCCGGTCAGGGGATTGGTCCAGTATGAAGGCGCCAGCAACGACATGCCGCCGGGCCGGTTCGTAAAGTCCATGGGTGACGTCGAATCGCGATCCGCCAGCGTCGAACCATTGTCTCTCGCGAAGCTCGCCGATGCCGTGACGTTGTAGCCGTCGGAAGTGAGATTGCCGAACCCGCCTAGCGCGCTGAACTTTGCCGTTCCATTGCCGCCGCGGCCATCGATGGAGCCACCATAGCTACTGTCGAGCTGCAGGCCCTGGAAGTCATGCTTCGTGATGATGTTGACCACGCCCGCGATTGCGTCTGAGCCGTACTGTGAAACGGCACCGGTTTTCACGATGTCGATGCGGCTGATCGCACTGAGCGGAAGTGTGTTCAGGTCAAAAAACGCATCGACGCCGTTCGAGAAGAACGCAAACGGAGCGACCCGCTGGCCGTCAATCAGGACCAGCGTATATTTTTCGCTCAGGCCACGCAGCGCGATCCCCGATGCGCCCGCCGCAAAATTGTTGTTTGTGGCTTCACTCCAGCTGTCGGCTGAGTTGGCAGTCGTGCTGCGCAGAAATGCAGAGACGCTATTGGCCCCGCTGTCACGGATGTCCTTCGCCGTGACCGTCTGGACCTGGTTGAAACCAATCCTGTCGGAACTGCGAATAAGCGAACCGGTAACCTCGACCCGCTTCAGCGTGGCTAAGGGACTCTCTGTTGAACCGCCCGTCGTAGAGGACGTAGCAGAAGGAGATGCAATGCGCGACGCCGAGGTTGCTGCCGCATCCAGCGCGGCGGTCGTTCCCGCCGGTGTCGCATTGTCGACGTTTACCTGAGTGCCTTGCGCGAGCGCATATGGGTTGAACAATGCGCCGAACGCAGCTGACAACACGATCCCAGCCCAAGGCAATGTTCTGATGGCGGGCGCCAGAATCTTTGATTTCACGATTTCCATTTACTCGTGTATGCAAGGCTGATGAATGTGTGGAGCGTTGCGGTCGCTGGCCAGCTGACCGGTATCGCACAACATTTCTTGATTCCCCGAATGGTCACAGGCTGCGAGAGGTCCAGTCGCCTCCCTGTCCGATCTTTCGATCAACAGGCCATGCTCGAGCTGGTTGACCTTGTCCGGATGAATACGGTTTTTGTTGACAGAAAATCTGACGTTGTAAAAGACACCGATATCTCTGGGCGTTTATGGTTTTATGCGAGTTGAATATCTCTACCCGTCAATGTCGGCTCCGTGAAATAGTTAAAGCTCGTATCGTACCAGTCGGGCGCGAGGCGGTTTAGGGATGGCCTCCAGAGGAACGCTGGAAAGAGATGCTGGAAAGCGCGATTATCTTGAGACAAGAGTGGATAGCGCTCGGGCATGGCGGAACCGGGAGTAGGGGTGCGCATCAAGCGGCCACGGCGCTGTTGCGCCATTTGGTTCAGGGCTCGCCTGTCCAGCTGAACGAACTAATCGGGGAGAAGGCGACGTGACAAGCGAAGTCGAGAGCGGTGTATCGCTGAAATACTCTAACCTGCCGGCTCTTACGCCCTGGCAATTCGACGCGCTGATGGTGACGGCGCGAAAGCCGATGCCAAAGCGAAGGCCAATCTCGGACCGCAGTATTGCGATGGCGCGTGCCGTCCTGCTCGACGGGGCGACGTACAGGGAAGCCGGGCTTGGGCAGGGCGGCACTGCGTCAGCCGCGAAACATGCTGTGATTACGCTCCTGCGTTACTGGAACTGGAGTTACCCGGTTCAACCTCACAATCTCTTTGCGAAGACGAACGCGTGAGAATCATCGACGTCCGCACGGCCACTGTGAGGTCAATTTTCCGAGGGAGTCTGGTTGCATCTACGTTTGACTGGCCACGAGCGCCCAACGGTTTTTCTCTCGAGACAGGCCTGGTTTTCGAACGCATTCCGAGACAGGGAACATGAACCCAAAGCACGCTAGAGAATGAAAGGGACTTCCCCGTCCCGAGGCTGCGGCGGAAGCCGCAAGTCGGCATCAGCGTGCCAAGATGAAGTCCCGAGCGTTCATCAACACCAGCGAGAGGGGAAGTCCCTTTCATTCTCTAAGGGAAACGCGATGGCAAAGAAGAATCCGCGAACGATCAATGAGTTCCTGCTCTACACGTTGGACCTGCAGCTTACGAGTCACCGCTGGTCGTGGGATGCCTGCGGCGAAGACGTGGCGGTGTTGAAGCTGTGGGAGAAGCGCCGGGCGGTGCTGTCGGACAGTACCGTTCGCATCGAGGTGTGGGCGGCCCCGCCCTGGGCGAAACCAACGAAGGCCGCGCGCAACGAGCGACGGAGGAGCATCGAGCGGCTGAAAGGCGGCGGCGCCACGTATGCTGTCCTGCGCGGAGGAGATGGTTCGGACGACAGTGATTCGCGGGACTACGACGCGGACCGCATGGTCCGGTTGAGTCATGTGCAGGTCGACCCCGACGGCTACGAATATGCCGTGGTGGACCGCGAGGTCACGGTGTCCGATTTTCTTGCGCGCGGTACCGGCGCACATGCCACCCCTGTCACCGCCGCCGAACTGACCACACTGCTCGCGTCGCTCGGTGCACCGGGTGTGATCACGAAGAACAACAACCCCTGCGCGCGCCACACGACGAAGACTTCCACGACCGGGTGGCGGCTAGGTACGAGCGGGTGGCTACGATCCTGACATACCAATCTTGATCTCAGCGAATGCGGCGATGCCTTCCCCGACAACCGAGTTCTCGGCGCCGCGACGCTCGACCGGCTACGTCATGGTGCCCGCCGCATCGTCATCGAGAGCGAGAGCTTCTGTAAGCCGAAACCGATGCCTGCGAGCGGCGAAAACCCCGTTGCAGAATCCAGTAAAAAAACGCATTCTTAAGGCCGTTCGAATCCACGTTTGACACCACTTCCAACTGGCGCCATTACGGCGATCATCCCCGGCGCCTTTACGCCGATCCGTGACAGCGTTAGACTGCGGTCGCGCCCACCCCGGGGCGCATTACGTTGGTCTCTATTGATGGGCTGCTGAAAGGCGGCCCTTTTTTCGGGCGGAATCCGGGTCCGCTCATGCGCCCTGTGACGAGGAGAGAATCATGAAAGTGATCGTAGGGAAGGCACCAGGAATAGTCCTACTCACAGCATTCGTGAGCGGCCAGGTCCATGGGCAGGTGGGTGCCGGGCTCAACGAAGCAACCACAGCGACCGCGCCGGCCGGCAAGCGACTGGAGAAGAACGTGGACCGCAGGCCAGGCTACCTGGTGCGAACGGCGATCTCGAAGGACAACGGCCTCGGCGTCTCCCCCGTCACGGTGCGCGCACACGACGGCGCCGTGACGCTGGAAGGGTCGGTGCCGGATGGGTCGCAAATCGACCCGACGGGTGCCACCGCGCCGAGCGTAACGGGCGTCACGTTGGTGAACAGCAGGCATAGCATCCCGCTGCTGCCGTAGGGCATAGCCTGCGGTACGACGCCATGCGCCCGCGTACGCTGGCGCACAGGGCGCTGGTCTCATTGTCACGGGCTGCCGAAAAACTCGCTCTCGTGCTGGTCCGGGTTTCCTAAAGCAAATCAATACCAGACCGCATAACATGAAGCGCAACAGGCAGGCGGACTCACGATCGAGGAAGCATCTCTCTATTCCTATGTCGCTGGGCTTGATGACGGAGACGCGCAGGGCTGCGTGGTACAGCAGGCGAATCAGCCAGCGACTGCGTTCGTAGTACTGCCTATCCCGTTCAGTCAGGTGCGGCCACTGCTCGACGCTCGCGAGTACGTGGTCCCACAGCGTGTGATCGAGGTAGCGCTCGACCGACGGGATCGCTTGGCTGAAGTTATTCGCCCACGGCGCAGCGCAAGCGGATTGCCGGCCAGATAGCCGGCGCTCACGAGATATGGCAGCAGACCCGAGAGGATGCCAAGCGCCTGATGCCGGCTGCGTTCGGACAGTGGCCCCTCGAACAGCCGCTGCGTGCGGTCGCGTCGTAGCAGCTCAGGATCGGCCCAGTCACCGGTCGATGCGGATCGTTGTAATCTCCGTGGTGGGCGCTCGCGTTGCTCGAGTGGTTGACGACACTTCCACTCTGGCACATCGATGCCGTTATAGGTGCAGGCGTCCATCCCATTGCTTACGATTGATGAACTTCGCGTGCATCTGACGCACGTGATTGATACCTACGTCAAAGGTTTAGTAAAGAGCGCATCATTGCTGAGTTTTGTCAATCCGATTATCCCAAGATTTTAAGGCTCCCGAATTCCACGGAAATCGATCGCCCCTCGTATCTGTGAGGTACCGTTTCACGAACTGACTTTGGCAAAACACATTTTTTAATTGACGACCGGCCAATTCTGTGCAAAACAAGGGACAGATGGTTACGCCTTTCACCACTATTTGCGCCAAATATTTCATTTATATAAACATCCGGCCTTTTATATTTCATTTGCCTTTCATTTTTTGCGGCAATACGAAAGCTAAATGAATGGGTGTGGGTAGACGAATCATTCTAATTTATTTATCGCGCATCAAAAAAAGTTTGATTAGCATGTACTTGCCAGTTTGATTGAATAAACCGCGTTCAAATTGGTAAATCTCCTAATTAAATTTCGAGCTTATAAATGAATAAAGCTAACCAACAATTTTCCGAGAAGCAACTTAGTATCAATGTTTCGGATGAGGTTTCCGCTCGTCTCGACAACTTCTTTGACGAAGACAATATGCTGCTGGAGGCGTCCTGCAGCGCCCATGAGGCGAACAATAATCTCGTCAATTTTGGCTATTAAGTAGTCACTCGGCGGTAAATTTATTTGCCGCCGAAATTATCAAATCAATTCAGCGTAAAAATTAAATAAGTATGCAGCGCCTCAGTTCGAGTCTTCGTAGCATATCCGCGGAAGCAAGTATTGCCAATGCAAAGCTTGTCGCGCGGGATTTGGGTATTACTCGTGTAACGGATGTGACGTGGCTTGATAAAATCGGCATTCCCGTATTTTCCGGAATACGACCATATGCGGCGCCGGAAGTGTTGTGCGTTCACGCTGGCAAAGGGATGCGTGCAGAGGAGGCGAAGATTGGTGCCTATATGGAATCAATTGAATTTGCGTTGGCTGATTATCGTCGGCACATGAGCCGCATTAAATACGGTTCGGTTGGCGAAATCATCTCCACATTTCCGGCGGGGATGACTTTTCCTACGCTTTGCCCGCAATGGGGTTATGCCGTAGGTGAAACCACCTCGTTGTGTTACGTCGAAGGGCGGGAGATTTTCTCGGGCAATACTGTTCGAATGCCCGCTGATCTTGTGTTTCACCCTTTTCAAGCGTCGAATCATTCTTCCCTTTTTGGCGGGACGAATACTAATGGATTGTGCTCCGGTAATACAGAGCAGGAAGCGATAATACATGGAATCTGTGAAGTTCTTGAGCGGGACGTCATTTCATTCAATCGGTTGAGAAATGAATCCCGCATGGTCACGCGGTCGAGCGAGCCGGATTCAATTCGCTCAATGCGGAAAAAAGTAGAGGAAGCAAATCTATCGCTGATACTGCGATACACTTCGAATGAATATGATTTGCCGTTTTTCTCTGCGTATGTGCTGCAACCAAATGATACGGACGCGATAGCGATAGCGGATGGCTTTGGGCTGCACCCGATTGCCGAAGTCGCCGCCGTTCGCGCTGTGGCTGAAGCGGTGCAAAGCCGGCTTTCGCACATTCACGGCGGCCGCGATGACATCATCGAACGAGTGGCGTACTTCGAGACGCACGGTCGTGATCACGAGATCCTAGCAACCTCCATGCTTCGCGCATCTGTTTCCGATAGTTCTGACCCTATAGATTTCGAAGAAATACCAAGTTATGAGCGAAGTATTACGGATCTCGATAGCGCTATGTGGCAACTTCGCCGGGCGATGCAAAAAGCGGGGTTTGAGTATTGCGTCACCGTTCCGTTGAGCGAGCCAGATTTTCCTTTTTCTGTTATTCGGGTCGTTATCCCGGGCGCGGAACATGTAGATCCCAAATCTAAGCGAGTAGGTCCCCGCTTTGCACATGCGTTGGCTAGCCAACCGGCGGCTGAAAGCTCTTTGCCCCGGGAAGACGCGTAATGGAAATTTCTCGGCTTTCATGCCATTTTTTCGTGGGACCAACTTGCCATGGCCTCGAGCTTCCTGAGAACTGGTCTGATGGACTGTGCATTCACCCACCAGTTCGTCGGGGTGATATTGCGCGACTATGCAAGAAGGATCTGGGTGGAGTCATCGTGATCGTGGACGGAACCTACCATCGCTATCCTGCCGTCGCGCATGCTGAAATCAGAACCGCACTTGAACAAGGCTGGGAGGTATGGGGGCTTTCTTCGATGGGCGCAATCCGCGCGGCGGAAATGGCATCACTTGGTATGAAGGGCTTCGGCGTGGTCTACGAAGCCTTCGCAGAGGACGAAGATTTACCGGACGACGTGGTCGCACTGGTTCACGCCGACGAACCGCCATATACTCCCGTCAGTGAGCCGCTAATCCACATCAAAGCATATCTTAAAGACCTCATTGACAACGGCTTGATCGATTCTGCGCAGTATCGTGAGGTCATAGCCAAGATCTCTTGTACCTGGTTTGGAAACCGTACGCTACCTGCCCTCCGCACGCTGTTGAGTCACTCCGGCACTGGCGCAACGCAACTAGAGGAATCGTTAAGGCGGATGAAGCATTTTCAACGCTATCGAGTCAAGTGCCATGATTTCAAGGAATTCTTGGTTGCTCGACCTTGGGTCGCGGGTCGGAAATGATGCAGAACCTTGCTGCTGGAGCCCTAGTCAAAGAGACGCTGCTAACAACGCTTGGCGGTCTACCACTCACTGGACTGGAATTCAACGCTAATTATTTGGCCTCGCTTGTCACCTTGAAACGGCAGCGCTTGGCAAAATCATCGCGGCCTGCGGGCGACTTCATTGCGCCGCGCGCGGCGCATGACGTATATCGTCAATGTGCCCGCGAAGCGGTCGATGTTCCGGATTTTTCTGAGTTGAGCGTCGGTCAACAAGCCAACGTGACTAGCGCCCTTGCTCGGATCACAGATCTATTTCCAGAATGGACGCTTTGCTTTTCGGTGCCGGTGGAGATCAGACTGTGTGATTCGATTCTCAGCTGGACCAGCAGCTTTGTGCCGCAGCAAATCATGCTGGGGCCTCGTGCATTTGAAGAAAACTCGCTCCTTGAGGAACTGTTGATTCACGAATACTCGCATGTTTGGATGGGATTCATTCGAGAAATCGCTGATATGCACGATTATCGGAATCCGGGCGTATTCGTCTTGCCGTCAGGTACTCGCGGAAAGGATGCACGCGGTGTGATTTTCGCGGGGATGTTTGCGACATCGGTGTGCATCTATCTCGAACGCAAATTAAAGTACGGGAGCGCGACAGGGGGCGAGATGCTTCGCTTGGAACACCTGCATTCATATCGACTAGGTTGCATCGAAATGCTCGATGGCAGCCCGCATCTAAACGCTTTGGGGCGGGACATCGTCAGTAGGATGAAATCATGCTTCGAAGTCAAACATTGCCAAACTAACTCAGATATTTAGAGACGCCTCGTGATTCAAATTTCCCTGCCGAGCCAACTTAAATCTTTAGTGCCTCCTTCAGCCAACTTAGTCTTAGATGGAACCACCTTACGTGCTGCGCTAAGACAACTCGTCGAACGTTTCCCGCTTTTGAATGAACAAATATTTGACGAGCGTGGCGCAATTCGCGAATTCCTCAACATCTTCGTTGAAGGCGAAGTGGTGGAAGATATGAACACACCTTTGCGACCGGGCGCCGACGTTCAACTGATTATGGCGGTTGCTGGAGGCTAGACGATGCAAGCACAACTGACCGCGGGTGAACTCGCTATGTATGCTAGGCAGCTCAAACTGCCGGGTATGACAATCGAAACGCAGCTTAAGCTTAAGCGTGCACGAGTGCTGGTAGTTGGCGCCGGAGGATTGGGGTCGCCGGTACTACTCTATCTAGCAGGCGCGGGGGTTGGTAAGATAGGCATCGTGGACGGCGACTCCGTCAGCGTGAGCAATCTTCATCGGCAGGTGCTGTTCGACCAGCGTACCGTGGGCACTTCGAAAGTTGAAGCAGCGCGCGATCGTCTGCTAGCATTGAATGGCAACATCTCTGTTGAAGTGCATCAGCTTTTCCTTTCGCGGGATAACGCGGCGGCCATCTGTGCTCAGTATGACGTTGTGGTCGACGGAACAGATAATTTCGCAGCTAAATATCTGCTAGACGAGATCTGCGGAATGCTCCAAATTCCCTTGGTGTATGCCTCCATATTCCAGTTCGAGGGCCAACTTTCGGTGTTCCATTGGGCAGCCGACCCCGAAGGACCCAAATCATACCGAGATCTATACCCTGCACCTCCCAGCCGTGACATGGCGCCAAATTGCAGCGAAGCCGGCGTGATCGGCGTTCTGCCGGGTATCCTGGGCACACTGCAAGCCAACGAAGTGGTGAAGATCATCACGGGAATCGGTGAGCCGATAAGCTCAAAATTGTTGGTGTTCGACGCATTGACCTGCAATACCCGACTTTTGAAGTTCAAACATCGAAAGTCTGCCGTGCCTGTAGAGCACATCGACGATCGATGCGTCACACCTGACTTTGAGATATCTGTCGCGGAGCTTCTTGACTGGCTCAAACAAGGCAAAGCAGTTGCGCTGATTGATGTGCGGGAACCGCATGAGCATCAAGCAGCCGCAATCGGCGGAACGCTAATCCCTTTGGCCACGCTGCCGGAGCGACTCAGCGAACTTTCCCAGGCAGCTCTCATCGTATGCTATTGCCAATCGGGGGGACGTAGCGCTAAGGCCGCGAGATTCCTCGAATCGAAAGAATACCGGACCAGCTATAGCCTTCGCGGTGGAATGAACGCGCTTAACGCATCGTTGATCGAAGAAATAGCATGCTCCATTTGAAGACGAAGCTTGGTTTTCCATTTCACGTATTCCAGATCGGCCTTGTTTGTGGGAATGCATCTGTTCAATTCCTGCGGGTGGCAACTGCATGGTGGGCGTTGGGCAAGACCGGATCACCAGCAATATTTGCCTCTATCCTCGCGACTGCAAGCGCGGCAGAGGTCTATGCCAGGCCAATGCTTGGATCACTAGGAGATCATTTCCCTAAGCTCCGAGTCGTGAGTGCAACGCAAGCATTAACCGCGTTGGCCGCAGTCCTGATCTTGATCATGTCGTTGTCAGGCACGTTCAATACGTATGTGCTTACCGGATTGCTGTTGATCTCGAGCTTGAGCTCTGCAGCGCGTGATCCGGCAGCGTCAGGTGCCGTACCGTTGCTCGTTAAGCCCGAGCAAATCACTGCGGCGGTGGGTGTGCGCATGACTACGAACTCCACTTTGATGCTTGTGGGTCCGATTATTGGAACGTCTACGATCGGAGTATTCGGCGTCGGCGCGACGTTCATACTGGCTGCGATTGCAAGCTTGGCTGGTGCAGTGTTGGTTTTGTTCTGCCATATCCACTTCGGTGTGCAATCGTCTCATACGAAGTCTGGTGCGTATTTCGAGGTTTGGTGGCCGAAGACGAAGGAAGGTTTCCGAGCTGTAAAGCGTACAACGGCAGAATTTCAGTTAGCCATCGTGGCGGCGTTGGTCAACTTGGTCATGTTCCCTTTCTTCACTGTGGTACTTCCCTCCTGGGTTAAGTTGGAGCTGAAGGCACCAGCGACTGTTATAGGGATATTTGATACCTGCTTCGGGATCGGGCTTCTTCTCGGTACCACCGTCACCGTTAAGGTATTGAACAGACAGGTTGGCCGATTTGGATCAGTATTTATAGGATTTTGCCTGTTAGGGATCGGTCTCTTGTCGACCGCGCTCATGAAGAACGAGGCAACCTGTTTTGGTTTTGCTATCTTAATGGGGAATGCATTTTCGCTCATTAATGTCAACACCAGCTCGTTGCGGTCGGCCGCCACGCCGGCTAATTTCCGCGCGCGAATGAATGCGATGGCGGTTTTTATATCGACCTGCGCCAACCCGCTGGGACTTCTGGCCGCTGGCGCTGGCGTGGAGATTTTGGGGGCAAAAACCGTGATGCTTATCGGCGGCATAGCTGTTATCGCAATTGCCCCGTTTATCACACTTCTTGCGCACACTCGCCGCGCGCTAAGCCTGCCAGAGAGTGAGATCATAGATTTTTACGAACGGACGTACCCGGCCGCCTTCCAATCAGGTCAGGTAAGCTAATGCGAGACACTATCCCGTCCGTTTGCGCAGACGTTGCCGCTTGCCTTACGCAACAGGAATGGCAACGAATCGATGAGGCATCCAGCAAGAACGACATGCTCCTCATGCAAGGGAATGAGCGCTCCTTCACGTCGGTTTTCTCGTGGAGTGGACTCAACGAAGTACTCACCTTCAGAAATCTCGATTTCCCTCGCTGCAAATTGATAAAGAACGGTAGGGCGCTGGAGCCGGCGAAATACCTGAAGGTGCGATCCGACGCGCTTGGCGAGCGCGTGCGTGGAATCAGCGTCGAAAAAATAGCATCGCAACTCGAATCAGGTGTAACGCTGGTGATTGAAAATTTGGACGATCTCTGGCCGGCAGTGCGTGGAGTGAAAATCGCCTTGGAATCTCGCCTAGGCGAGAAAGTAGGAGCCACGCTGTTCGTGGGCACGGGTCAAAGCGCCGGCTTCACTACGCATTGGGATGACGGAGATGTCCTCGTCTATCAAATACAAGGGCAAAAACGCTGGCAATTGCACGAGCCGAGTGTGATCAGTCCAATGAAAGATATCCACGGGACATTACCACCGCCGACCACGCCTCCGGTCTGGGACCGCATCATTGCACCCGGGGACGTGCTTTATCTGCCGCGTGGTTGGTGGCACACACCTATTCCGATCAATGAACCATGTATGCACATCTCGTTCGGCTTTCGGCGCAGAACGGCAATGGACTTCTTCCGCTGGCTAAGTCCGTACGTCGCGGAAAGTCCCGTGTGGCGCCAAAACCTGACCAGAGATAAGCTGCCGCCAGTCGAATCCCAATTGGAAGCGCTGCGCAGTGCGCTTAAACAGCTACTCGATGAGCCCAACCTGCTTGATCGATATCTGGAAAGTATGGGCGATGGCGTGCCAACCCCACAGCCTTTGCTCGTTTTCGACGGTGCAGGCGTGCATTGTGCCTATCGGGACAAGCATGTGGCGAAAACAGAATGATATCGAAGAAGGGATACTGAGTCAGATCTGATTTACGACGACAATCCAGCGACATCTCATTTTCGATGAATTTTGTCTAGGAAAGCGAAGTATCAATTCGCGTTGGGCCTTGCCGTGCCATCATATACGCGTAAGTTGCCAATGAATGCCCGTGGTTTGAACCACGTAGCAATTCGACATAGCTTTCTTTAGAAATATTAATGCAGTCAAAATTTAATTGAGGTATAGTTTCCTCGCACGAAATATTTCGTGCGGATTGCTAACTAATGTAACTAAGGAAATAGCAATGGAAATCATCGCAAAGTCGGAACAAGTCAAACAACAACTGATCACCCAGCCGCTGCAAAAGCTGTCCAAGAAGGATCTCATTGCGGGTCCGTCGGCTATCAATACGTTGCCGCCGAGCCAGAAGTAATTGATGGGCGGAGGTGCCGTCGCTTGGGTGGCGGCACCTCCACTCCCGTGGAGGCGACCGAGTCGACTCTGCGGGAGCTGGTTCATCGTGCCATCGACGTTCACTTGAACAGCGGCCGGTCTCGTTCCAGGTCGCGACGCCGCCTCGGAGGTCGAAGTGATGACTCTTGGTAGCAAACTGCTCAGCACTTCCGAAGCATTGCTTCTCTGACCAAGCGGTGCTCGAGAGAGTCTTGTTGCCCCACTTATTCGATCCTTTCATCTCGCCCCCGTCAGATCGCAATGGTCGGTATCTTTGATTTCAGTTGCTCCATCCTAGGGCCGGTTTCTTAAGCAGGGATTCGTTTTCGAGCACCGGTGAAGAAATGAGATATATCTACAATGCACGCCAATTGGGTCTGGGTATGCCGCAGGTCCTCGCAAGCGAGGCGCTGACTTGGCTTGGACTTATGATGGGGCACATCACAGTGATGTGGTGGGTGACGCAGTCGGGTGGGGTTCGCGATTTGTCGGTATTTGGCGTAGTCATCGCTGTAATCTCTTTGGCTACCGCGCCTTGGTTGTCGCCGCTAGGCGATAGATTTCCAAAACGTACGATGCGGGTGCTAGCGATCGGACTGTTTGCCCTCGTAGCTTTGGCGATGGAGTTGCTCGCCTGGAACAACATTTACGACTTGGCGGCTCTCATCGTGCTGGAGGCAATTGCCCTATGTGCCAATGCAATTTTCGCCTCGGTATCTTCGGCGCAGCTCATTGAATTGGCAGATACCAGTTTTCTGTCTAAGTCATTTGCGTACCAGAAATCTGCTCAGTCGGTTGGTCGCCTCGCAGGGCCTGGTGTGGCGGGGCCGTTGCTCTCGGTATCCAGTACGGCTAATGCGTTTTTGATTCAAGCAGTGGTGCTTGGTATCGCAGCGCTGCTGGCTTGCTGTGTTCCGTGGCACGCGGCTGGAGTTCACTCGAAAGAAAGGTGTTCGTGGATCGTCAATATCCGCGAGGGATTACGTGCGTCAATGACTGTGCCTTTGGAGCGCAATTGGATATTGGTCAGTTTCCTGTCTAGCCTATTTTTACTCCCAGTGTTAAACATGCTTGTGCCGTTGAAGGTGCAATCGCTACAACTGTCAGGAAAATGGTTCGGTTGGTGCGAAGCGATGCTGTCGCTGGGAATGCTGTTGAGTGCGCTTAAGGGAACGGAAATAACGGTACGCTGGCTAGGCCGTCGCCGCGCACGGATAGTTGCTGGTATCTTGCTCGCGCTAGGTTTGGTGGCTTTTGGAGCAAGCGAGAATCCTATGGTGCTCTTGGCCACTTTCTGCGTTGCCGGATTCGCGCAGTCAACGCTTATGCTCGTGGGTTTCACTCATCGCACGCTTGCCCGGCCCACGCACATGCAGGCTCGCATGGCGGCCATTGCAGGCATGAGTGTCGACTTTGCTTCCCTCCTAGGGCCCGTGCTGGCAGGTTTAGCCTTAACGCGGGTATCTGTAGGAGCGGCTTACATGGGGTTTGCGCTCTGCGGCGCGCTGCTCGCGCTAGCTGTCTCGTGGCTGCCCGGTGTGGGCACTCTATTGGATCTGGACCATGCGGCGGCGGAAGGTTGGTACGCCAAGGTCTGGCCGATGGCCTTTAACCATTCTGAACTGTCCAGCATAACCGCGGACCTGAAATGAGTAGAGAACTTATCAGTCAGTATCCGGCGCTGACTCTCAGAGAGGAGCTGGCGCGGCAAGAACCAGTCGTGTATTCAGCCAACGGCAACCGGTCATTCGACGGTGAGGCATTCCTCGCCCGGATCGAGCGAATTGCACCGCTGGTCGGTATTACGCGGGTCGCTGACATTTCACGACTCAGCCCTACGCCTTTCCCGGTCTACCAGAGCTGCCGTCCGAACCTCCATCTCAGCGCCGACTACGGACAGAATTCAGGTGCGCAAGGAAAAGGGGCCACCCAGACCCAGGCTCGTATCTCATGCCTGATGGAAGCGATCGAGAGTTATTGCGTGGAGCCACGTGTTCCGCAGCTACTACGTGCGAGCTGGGATTATCTGCGCAGGCAACGGCTAGCAGTGCGTCCCGACCAGTTCATTCAGCGTGCAGAGCACTCCCTGGGTATCGACGATCAGTTAATGTGGACCCCCGCGTATTCCGTTCGGCTGCAATGCGAGGTTTACGTTCCGGCCGAGGCAGTCTATTTTCCGTTCATCCCTTCCTACTACGACACGGGTGCCGGATTCATAAGTGGTTCCAACGGTTTGGCCTCTGGCGCCACCTACCTTGAAGCGACGGTTCACGCGCTGTACGAGTTGATTGAACGCTACTACGTTAGTCGTATGGAAGCCGGAGGTCTGGCCTTGGAGGCTCTATATGAGGATGAAATCGAAGATCCTTCGCTACGAGCCGCGTTGGGTCAAGAATCCTCAGACTACATCATTCAGCTTTATGCATTTTTTTTGCCCGGTTTAACGAACCTTCCGATGGTACGCGCCTGCCTGATCAGCGGGGATACCTTCTATTCCGGTTGGGGATGTGCGGGAACAGTGGACATCGCTGTCTCTCGTGCGGTCTCTGAGGCACTGCAATGTCGCGCGACACACATCAGTGGTAGTCGCGAGGATATGAAGATGCACACCTTCGCCTCGGCAAGCGTTGATCCTGAAGACGAGGTCTTCGGCCTTTGCATACAGCCTGAGGAACGGACGCTGCACATGGAGGATTTTCGCCGCCGAGTACACGATCATCGCTTCAGCAATCTAGGCGAGGAGCTCCGGTTCGTATTCTCATGGTTGTTCGAACTCGGTCACGACAATGTGCTCGTCGCCAACCTGACGCGACGTGGTGTCGACGTACCGGTGGTCAAAGTACTGATACCAAGCCTCGATGTCCCGAAAGAATTCAAGTGCGCAAAATTTGCCAACAAAGAGGATCGGGCGCCCTTCCATCGGCAGTACCGCATCGACAGCCACTAGGGGGCACTACATGAAGCTCAAGATTTACGGCGGTCTTAGTCTTACCCTCGAACAGGTTTGTTCCGTGCTGCCCGAAGCCGTTTCCCTGCCGCCCATTCGGCGGGGCGATCTTTTGCGTGATGTTGAAGAAGGGGTGAATGTGGTTGGGATTATCGACGGAGAATTTTTTCAGAGCATGGCCGTAACGCCCACTGAAGTGCTCGATGCTCTGCGGACCGGCATGGTGGTCTACGGCGCGGGGAGTATGGGTGCCCTCCGTGCTGCAGAGCTACATGAGTTCGGAATGGTAGGTTGTGGCCGGATCTTTGAACAAATCCGTGACAACCCTTACTTTCTCGATGATCACCTCGGTGTGACTTTCGAGGACGCTAGCAGTTCACACGTCTCGTTTCCGATGGTTGATTTCGCTGCGACCTTGGAGGCATTGGTGATGACCGGCAGTCTTGATGAATCGAGCGCCGAACGATTATACGGAGTTTATGCCAGCCTACATTTCGCGGAACGCGGTCTAGCTCGGTTGGCGGTACATCCGGCTCTCTCGAGAGAACCCCGTCTGATGCGTGCCATCAATCTAATCTCGGCCAACGTCGTGCGCCAGAAAGAGCTCGACGGGTGGGAGTTGCTGCATCGCATTCGTGATGATCTTTCGAAGGTCGTGATCCTCAATACAACCCTCAATTCATAGCTAAGGTCCTGAGTATGGTAACTCTCATTCTTCCTTCACAGATGTCGCAGCGAGCGAGTTGCGACCAAAAACTCCTACTGGAGGGGGATAGCGTTGCGGCGGTGCTTGAGGCTGCTGTGCACCTTATCCCTGCGCTTAAGACGCAGATTTACGCGAATGCACCCTTAGTCAATCGCTATTTGCGGATCTTCGTCGACGGGAACCTGTGCGTTGCGGACCCACGTGAAGCTCCGGTTTGCTCTAGTTCTGAAATCCGACTGTTGACAGCTCTGGCAGGGGGTTAGGTGACATCGAATGAGGTCTCCAAGTTGATTGCACACCAACTAGGTGCGGTGCGCCGTAGTAGCTCCACGAATCAGCGAGTTCAGATTCAAGGACTGCTACGAGAAATACCGCATCATTCTCATGATGCACTATACCGCTGCAAGATTTGCTCTCTCGCTGTGGATGAGCCGTAACTAGAAGTTGAAGAACTACCGGAGAATACTGAATAATGAGTCATCTAGTCCGACTCCTCGAACAAGCCCGCCGCATGGTGCACGAGGTTGACGTTGCCACGGCCAGTCTTGACGCAACAGCCCGCGTCATCATCGACTGTCGCGAGCCGGAAGAGTCGCGCACAGGTGTAATCTCGGGCGCCCTGTGCATCCCCCGCGGGTTACTCGAGTCGAAGGTTGAGCGACTAGTGACAGACAAGGGGCAGTCGATCGTGGTCTACTGCGCCTCAGGAATCCGCAGTCTACTGGCCGCCAAGACTATGCACGAGATGGGGTATAGGCAGGTAGTCAGTCTCGCTGGCGGCATCGAGGCCTGGAAAGCTGCCGGAGGCCAACTCTCGCAAATGCACGAAGACTTCCAATTTGACCGCGAACGTTACCTAAGCCAACTGAAGCTACCCGAACTCGGCGAAGCTGGCCAAGCACGCTTGAAGCGTTCGAGAGTCCTCATTATCGGTGCCGGCGGACTCGGTTCTCCGGTGGCGTTGTATCTTGCAGCAGCCGGAGTAGGGACGCTCACGCTGGTGGACAACGACACGGTGGATAAAAGTAATCTGCAGCGTCAAATTCTGCATACCACCGACCGCATTGGACTTGCGAAGGTCGAGTCCGCTTGGATTGCCCTGCGCGCACTTAATCCAGATGTGAAAATCGACAGGTTGCAACGCCGTTTCGACTTTGCTCTGGCTCAGCGGGTCGTGCCTGATCACGATATAGTTATTGATGGGACCGATAATTTCGCGACCCGCTATCTTGTAAACCGCGTGTGCCATCGTTTCGGTAAGCGCTGTGTCCACGGCTCAGTCTACCAATGGCAGGGCCAGGTGGCGGTCTTCGGCGGCGAAGGGCCGTGCTACGAATGCGTTTTCCCAGTAGCGCCAAGTGGCGAGATGGCTCCGAACTGCGCAGAAGGTGGTGTGCTCGGCGCGGTGACTGGCGTCGTCGGAGCGGCGATGGCCAGCGAAGCTCTAAAGTTGTTGTGTGGTATCGACGGCGGGCTTATAGGGGCTATGGCGAATTTCGACCTGAAGAGCATGGATTTTGTCCGCTTGAAGCTTGAAAGGGATCCCCATTGCAAGTGCTGTTCGATGCCAAGGGAAGCCGCGCCCATGGAGTTACCGGGTACAAGCGTTGCCGCTTGCGTAGTTGAAGGTCGCTGAAGTCATGCGAGCGGTGTAGAGGAGGTCCGAAATGCTCTGTGTGAGGGCTGTTTTGTCCGCGCCAACTGAATTTTGAGCCGCCAGGGGCGGCGGTCGCCGAGCGAACCGGACCGTTTTGCTCCCGCGCGGCTCCTAATCGAGGCGGCCGCAATCTGCCCGCTGGGACAGTACGGTCCCGCCTTCGGGCTGCTGGACTTTCATGCGGCAGCTTACTGCCGTTCCGCCGCACTGGGCGTGGAGTTCTGCTGACACGGCCCGCAACACGACGAAACTCCGCGCCAATCCGCATTTACATCGTTTCGTAATAATTCGTTTCTGCACTCACACACGGCTTTTTTGTGCGTAAGCGCCATGAATATGATATTTTATCTGGCCGCTTGGCGGCATGTAAGCCTTATTCTCACACTTCATAAGGGTATGGAAAATGACGCTTAATCCGGAAGATATCAAACTCGTTTTGCCCGAAGCAATCGTTGTACTGTCCCAGCACGAAATCTTTTCCTGAAGTAGTTTCACCGCCGTAAGTCGCAACACTAGTAGTCGCAACGATTAAGTGCGGTTGACTGGCCGATCTGTAATCTGTCGGCCAGTTCACTCGGACTCTGTTACCCACCACCGTACGAGGGCATCGTGCTGGCCGAACATATCTTCGGGAACATCAGTCTGGATGTATTTTCAAAAACCTATTTAAATAAAAAGCATACGGTCTTGCAGGGCGCAAGCCGACTTCCAGATCTTTGGAATCTCAAGATACTTGACGATTACCTGAATTCCCACGAAGGGCGGCTGCATGAGTTTGTAAAGGGCTCCAACGACGGACGTCCAGTCGACATACCACCGACCACCGATCGGGAAGGTCCGACGCAGAAAAGCTTTATCCGGTCTGCACTCGCCCAGGGCACGACTTTCAAAATCGCTGAACTGGAGCGGCGCACACCTGTCTTCGGAGCGATTTGCAGGGAAATTGAGCGAGTCTTTGGCGGAAATGCGGTCGCCAAATTTTTCCTGACGCCGCCTGCACGCAAAGGTTTCTCGCCACATTTCGATCACGAGTCTGTCTTTGCGATCCAGCTCGTCGGCACCAAGTGCTGGACCATCTATCCGCGCTCTGTCGTGAACCCCAAGCGCTCGATGGCTCGCCTGATCACTTCAGAGGAAGCCTCCGAACCCATCGACTCGTTTGTGCTTGCACCCGGCGATGTCCTTTATTTGCCTCCCGGCACACCGCATTCAGCGAAATGCGAAGAAGGTGCGTCGCTACACGTCAGTATTGGTCATCTTGCCTGGACGCCTAACGACGTAATTCAGTTTGCCGTGAACAGCCTTTCCTTTGTCGAACCTGCATTTAATGCTCCCCTGTATTCCTCCGAGCCATATTGCGGAGTCTTGCTGCGAGAAGCCTTGAACAGGTGTATTCAAACTCTCCAGGAATTGAATCCTGACGAGTCCTTCGCCAATTTTTGCAATTCCATGAATTCCGTCCGACCCGCTGTCAACGACCGTGGAATAAGCAATCTTTTTTCCCTGAGCGGTTTGAGCGAGAATTCCCTGATAACGTTAAATCGTTCCAAAATCATCAGGAAGACCGTCACGGACGAGAAATTACGACTCTACATCTCTGATATAAGCAATGTGCTTCAAAATCCCGAGAAACAATCACCTTTTCTCGAGCTACCAAAAATGGTTGAACAGGAAATTGATCATATCCTGGGCCTTACTGAACCATCCGCCATCAGGGACCTTCCCGGAGTACTTGACGTAGCCTCGAAACTGGTATTGGCGAAAGAACTCGTTCGCAATGGAGTGCTGGATGCAATCTAGATCGTTCCGGCCAATTTTGATCGGGGATATTTTTGCGAACTTTGGTTCATGGATCGATTTCCTTGCCATCCTGAATCTGAGCGCCTACCAGTTCAAGGCATCGTCCTATGACATGGCCTGGCTCAGTTGTGCACTACTGATTCCCGGCATCGCTTTCGCACGCAAGGTAGGGCGGATTTGCGACAGACATGATGCGAAGCGAATCCTCTATGCGGCCGTATTTCTGCGCATCATCGGCACTCTGGTGATCCTTTTCGCGAACCGCTACGTTGAATTCCTGTTTTTCGTCGCAGCTCACTCCGCTGCCAGCGCATTCATTGTCCCCGCCATAAATACACTCACCGCACGAACGTCGCCGAGCGATCTGCTGGCAAAGCGCTTTTCTCTACTTAGTGTCACAAACAATAGCTGCAAGATTCTGGCTCCCACGATCGGTGCGGCGGCAAGCCAGTACTTTGGAGAACATAGTGTCCTTGTCGTTTCGGCCGTACTAACAGGACTGGGTGGGATCTGCTTTCTCTTCGCAACAAAGGCAGGGGTCAAGGATGACGCCGATCCTGCAGAAAACGAAAAGGAGACAGGAAAACAGTCGGCATCGAACCAGGCATCGCCGATACCGTTGCTCGTCATAGTCGGTATATACGCGTTCCTTGGAATGGCCGTCAACAATCAGATGCCGCTCATCCTTAAGGATCTGGGTTTCACAAAGCATGTGATCGGGTTACTGGTTTCCTCGGCCGGTGCTGGGGGAACGATCGGCGCGCTCTATCTCGTGAAAAGGAGCAATGGCGCCTCGAAGAGCGGGCGATTCCAGGACATGATTTTTCCGCCACTCGTCTCTTCGGTCCTGTTTATCCTGATCGGACTGATACTTCGCGACCACTCCAGCTGGAACACGATAGCGCTTTGCGCGTGTTTTTTTGTCTCTGGTCTTGCTGGGGCATCGTTCGCAGTTACATCGAATGTATACATGAGCCGGACGTTCACCAGGAATCTTGGAGAGATCAGCTCCGTACGCCAGGGTGTTCAGTCAACGGTCCAGCTCGTGGCCCCGGTTGTCGGAGCATTCCTTCTAGGCCGCTTCAGCTCTCCCATGGTTTTCATCATGGATGGCTGTCTCGTCTTCCTTTTGCTGAGCGGATCATTTTTCTATAGCACAAGGTACTTCGGGGCATCAGCTTTGAGAAAACCAGCAGGATAATTTCAGGAATGAACATGCGACCAAGTCCGAGTACGCTTAGCCGATATATGAATGAAACCGCACTGGGAAATCTGTCAACGTCAGAATCGCCCAAAGCGCATTTCGTGGAGGCGGATCTTCATGACGTTCTGCCGAAGATTAGTATAATAGAGAAAGATCTGTACTCCTTCTTTAAGAAGTTTTCGCACGATACGCAAAAAATTCGTCTCTTTAGTAATCGCACAGAAGTGTCTGACGACGTGTCGTCTTTCCTAGGAAATTACGACAGCTTGCTGCAATTAAGTCGCGATCTGAAATTAACATTATACTTGACGGACTTGCACCAGCACGTCGCCTATCTTGGTGAATTCGCCGCCATGATGGGTAATTCACTGGATGCAGACATCACCATCAGTGCCTTCGTCAGCCCGGAAGACAGTGCCTATACACCGGTGCATTACGATTACCACGACGTTTTCGCGTACCAGATCGCAGGCGAAAAGCATTGGAAATGTTTCGATTACTCCGGGAAACCATCTGCGAGCCTGAACGGTTATCAGATTGATGAGGCACTCATCGGTGAGGAGCATCTCAAGGGCCTGGTTGCGCCCGGTCACGGTGTATTTATACCTACAGGCGTGCCGCATCAAGCGTACACCCAATCTGCTTCGTCCATACATTTCTCAATCGGAATCAGGCGAAATCGCAGCGAGGAAATGGGAGCAGCGTTATTTTCGTCAACGTGGCGCCGCGTACTTTCCGAAAACAAAACCCGCAAACTATCACCCTTTAGCATGACCAGGCTGGTTGCGGAAAGTCTCGCACACGATGTTTCAGAAAGCGATCTGGAGCTCCTGCACAACAAATGGAAAATCGCAAAAAGCAGCAGATACAAGCGTGTGCATTCAACTTACAACCCCGATACCAATGCCAGATTTCAGCTCACTCCTGGGAGTTTGTATTTTTGCGAAGAAACAACTGAGCATTTGATAGTCAGTTTTCCAGTCGAATTCAAGCAGGGCGTTGAGATCGACATTGGCTCGTTTTCACCGGGGAAACTGCAACTCCCAAAGGGCGCCGTCGCACTATTCGATCTTCTGCAAAAATCGCCCGATGGCTTTTCATTTTCCCAGGTTGCCGACCTGTATGGGGAAGCGACGAGCCATACGGTGCTTGCGATTTTGATACAACACGCAATTATTCGTCAGTTTAACGATTAGAGGGCGACACAGACATGGAAACGCTTTCAAAGTACGTTTTCGGAACGGCTTCACCGTCTGAATTTATGGCTGGCGTGATCGGCAGGCACTACCACATCTATCGGGACGCAAGTCAGCTCTGGAGAGACGTCTCACTCGTCGATATGGAAAGATATTTGAACCAGTGCGAGGGGCATCTGCATACGTTTATCCGCGTCCTCGACAAAGGCAACGATCTTCACATCCCAACAGAAGCTCGATTTACGCAGGAAACGCAAAAAGCGTACATTGACCGCGCATACGCGGGTGGGGCGACAGTCAAGGTGGAAGACTACGATAGCCGTCATCCGGTCGTCGCCGCAATGTGTCGGGAGCTCGAAGCGTTTATCGGTGGTAACGTGTATGCGATGTCGTTCCTGACACCGGCCGGACAGCGTGGATTCCCCGTTCACTTCGACGTCGCCGACGCACTGATAATCCAGCTTGAGGGGTCGAAGCACTGGAAGATCTACGACAAGGTGATCGACTCACCGACACACGCACTCAACTATCGGATGTCTCAGAGTGCCGAACCAGCGCCCATCGATGAATTCGTGCTGAACAAGGGTGACGTTCTGTACATACCGAGTGGTGTGCCGCACAGCGCACTATGTACGACGGAGCATTCGCTTCATCTAAGTGTCGGTCTGAACGTATGGAAGCCATACCAGCTGCTAAATTTCGCAGTATCCCTTCTGACAGAATCACTGTCATCGTTACGCTCGCCAATCTATAAAAACGACGCCGATAATGAGCGCAGGATTTCAGCGGCCATAGATGAATTTTGCTCGAAATTAAAAGACGTTGAACCACGCAAGCTACTTGATTCATTCGAGACATCATTCAATGCAAATCGTCCGGAAGTGAATGGTCAGGCAATGACTAACTTTTCTCTGGCGCAAGCAATAACACAAGATACCCGGGTGAGTCGGAACCATCTCAAATTTGCGAAATTAAAAAAATCCGGCGATAAAATGAGAATTTTTCCTTCGTCGACCATACGGCCTGGCAAATCACTGCTTCCCGCGTCGGCGTACATAGAAATCCCGGACGTTGCGGAAACCGAGATCGTAGCGTTACTTGAATCTTCTGCACCTTTAAAGATTTCCGATATACCCGGGGGGCTCGACATTCCCTCCAAACTTGTACTTGTACAGCAACTTCTGAGGCAAGGAATCTTGTCAGTCGCAGCACATTGAGCTAACAGGAAAGCGTTTAAAATGTCACCTGCATCCTACAATAGCGACTACGTCTGGCTTCTTAAGAAGATTCTCACGAACTCCATTTATGAACCGGATATGCCGGCGGCGACCAGGGAAGAGATCAGCCGTTGCGCGCAGATTCTGGAGCGCGTTCAGGCCGAGACGCCTCATGTACTGGCTATTTATCCATATCTCACGCCAGGCTCGCTTGCCGAAATTTTTGTGCGCGCGAGGCGCAGTCGGAATGTGCATACCTATGTGCCCATGAATGGACTGGACAATGTCGAGCAATGTCTTCTGCGTATCGCAGCTGACAAAGTCGATGGAGACGTTGTCGACGCCGGCACTCTACGTGGAGGCATGGCAATCTTGATGCGCGGCATATTGAAAGCCCTTGGCGACACCTCGCGGCGAGTTGTAGTAGCGGACTCGTTTGAAGGGCTGCCACCGCCGGGCATAAAAGACTCAATTATGGATAACGAAATCTGGTACCGCTTTAAAGACGAGGCGCCCGAATTTTATCTCGACTGTAAATGCTCACTCGAAGACGTACAGGATAATTTTCGAGCTTACGACCTGTTGGACGATCAGACAATATTTCTTAAAGGCTGGTTCAACGACACGTTACCATCATTTAAAACATCTGCGATTTCGCTCATCCGCCTCGATGTCGACTGGTATCAGTCTTGCCTCGACGTTCTGGAAAATATGTACCCGTTGTTATCACCTGGGGGATATGTAATCGTCGACGATTATCGCCTGCAGGGCTGCCGCGCGGCCATTGACGAATTTAGAACTCGGTGCAGTGTTAGGTCGCCGCTCGAGGTTGCCGATGAAGGTAGCGGCGTTGTCTATTGGCGTAAGCTCAATTAGGGGCCAACTGGTCGCCAGCAGGTGCGGGCCGTACTCGAGCCTATTTAGGCGGTCTATCCTGATGACGGATTTGGGGGCAATCTTCCGATCCGTGCAAAATGTGGCGGTTGATTTCCAAATATCCTTACCGATCGATGCTTAGCGAATTCGCCGATTCGGCAAGAACCACGGGGCTGCTAAGCCTTGCTACAGGACGCCCCGCAAGCATCCACCGCCAGATTTCGCATGAAAGGTACGGTTACCCCTTTTCACGATCATCGCTAGCAGAGTTTGTGAGCCTCAACGACACCTGCCCCATGCCTCCATCCTTTTCATACAAAGAAGCGTTGTACAAGTCGAGGGTGTGTCCGTTCATAGTAGCTCTCGGCCTCCTTGGTATCCTCCAGGAAGTGCCATATCCCTTTGACCTTTAGTGACATTGCAATCACAAAAACAGAGATCCCACAATAGAGCATCCACATCGAATCAAAACCGAATCTAGAAATGAACGTACCAACAACGACGAAGGCGACCGAACTACTGAGTTGACCTATCATTAAAGCCGCAGCTGTCAGCCGGATACGACCGCCTGTGGGTATCGAAACAGTCTGCCGATCCACACCTACCAGGGACAAGGTGGCGATGAATGCACCCGCCGCGAACAGTGCGCCCGTCAGGGCTACCAGGTTAGACATCAAGGTTAGTGAGGACAACGACACAAAGAGCGCTACCCAGAGTCCGATGAATTTCTGACGCTGTCGCACGCCGTTCGCTATCAAGCGACCAAACAGGAGAACACCTGTAACGGCTCCGCCGGCAAATACGGCGTTAAACAGACCCGCGCTGCTGTCGGGAAGATGATTGGCCCGGATGATTGTAGGAATGACCATCGGCACCGTGGCGACTGTCGCAACATTCAGAGAAAAATTAACAATGGTCAGAAAGCGCTCCGGCGGCAGCGCTAGCTTTAGGCGAACGCCGTAGACGATTTCCTGGATGCGCTGCCGAACCGTTCTGCGCCTGTCAACCGCTATCACGCCCCCGCGAGGCAGACTCATCGAGTAGCCTAAGCCCACCAATCCGATGAACGCTGCAATAAGCAGAACCCCCGGTGCGACGAAATACAACAACGCTGCTGCAGCGACCAGCGGTCCTGCAACTCGCCCAATAGTAGAAAAAACTCTACGCACCCGGTACGCACGGGCAACGCGATCACGCTCCACAGATTCAGCTGGATAAACGCCGAGCAAGGGCTGAACTGCTGCGAAGGAGCAAACACCGCCTACATCAATAACCGTAAGTAACCATAGCGAATAGGAATTCGAGAGCAGGATAACCCTTGCAATACCGCTAACAAAGATTCCGAAGCATCCCAATTTTAGCGCGCTGGCCCGGTGCATTTTCTCGACCCTTGCGGCCAGCAGCGGCATGGCCACAATGGCGGAAAGGGCAAGAACAGTTTCGTAAATAGTTAAATCAAGAGAGCCGCCATGTTTGATAATAATCAGTGGCACAGTGGCGTTCCATATCCCAAGGTAGACCGCCAACGCTGACTCTAGTGAGAGATATCTCGAAAATACGGTCAAGGGTTTACTCATTTTTTGCTCACACCCACCATACGGTGAGCGTGAGCAGTTGCGAAATGAAATTTATGCCGCGACGAAATGATTTACTTTGAAGCTTTGCGCGTTTACGCCGAACTTCGAGAACAGTTTATCGTGCATGGAATTCTTGTAGACATCCCGATGTTCGTCGAAAAAAGCCTTGTCGAACCATCTTACGCCAAAGTACAACGTCAATCCACGGATGCCGTTCGGGCTTTGCCAGTCGTACTGCACCTCTTCAACCGGGCGGGCGTTCAACCGCTCCGTAGACTCCTTGACTGCGACGATACAGCGGTCAAGGCTCTCCCTGTTCTCGAATGTAACCTCGCATTGCGTCAAAGCGATCATCGGCTTGTCGACCTGACGTTCATCATCAACCACCACTTCGTATTTCTGCTTTTCCATTTCAACTCCAATACTAAGGTTCAGTTGGATCTCTCCACAATCCAAACGGACATGTGGGGTCAACGCATCGAGGAAGATCGAATGAATGCGCTTGATTAGCATAATCAGCAAACAATATCTGGTCAATAGTTATTGGTGTCGATAGTTTGATGAATGATTTGTGTAACTAACGCATGGAACATCTCTTGTGGTACTGGGGGCGAGAATTATCTCTTGCTCCTCAATCGGAAAGATGCAAACGGCATAATTTGACAAGCAGAGGAAGAGCGCTTGACAGCGCCGTGAAGATTATCGACGCGCGACGGCGAAGCTAATATCATCAGCGACCCGTGTCTTCGACGCGGTGTTGAGCGGTGGGCGGGAAAACGCATGTCCAATATGGGAAAGCCACGGTTGCCCGATGGGCCATATTTTTTGGGTGTTACGCCCATTCGTCGTAGCCGATCGGCCGACTGAACACCTGCTGCTCCGGATAGGAGCATCGACACCCCGTTGAAAAACTCTGAGGTCTTTCAAAAAATCAACCTGTGCAACGCTCCCTGTTTTTATCCGGACGAAGAAACTCGAAACGCGAATACGTGCGTCTTCGTCGTCCGCCCTCTCACCTTCACGCAGCGGTTCCTCGAGCATCGGCTCGGCACTTGACCCGTCGGTCTCAACTAGTGACGACTGATTCCCCCCGCATTAGTCGGCGAGAATTGCCACACACAGCGTTCAGAAGATTGCGTCGTCACTTTTGCTTGGCATAAGAGTGTGCGATTTTACCAGAGAGAATAGTGCTATTAGTACGGCTAAAACCGCAATTACGTAGAACGTCCTTCGAAAGCCGAATGCGGTGGCGAGGCTACCGCCAAGCAGTGCCCCAAGTGGCTCGGGAATGCTGACACAAAAACGCATGGTTGAAATGACCCGGCCAAGCGACTCCGGAGGAGCGTACCGCGAGCGTGCAACCGCGTAGGTCATATTCCACATAACCGTGCCCACCACGAGCAGTGCATAGAACATCCCGAACTCGACGAGGCAATGTTCATCCCCCTTGGTTAGCGTTGCAATACCTGCCCAGCCCAATGCACAAACGGCGAATCCCAGTCCCATGGCACGTCCGACGCCCAATTTCTTGACAAGATTTTCCGCAAAAAGCGAAAAAATCAAGCTCCCACCACCGCCACTCATATACGCAAATCCGATTCCTGCAGCACTGATACCTAATTCTCGCGAGGCTTTCAAAATCAATAATGCTACGGACATTTGGTTTACGAAGAAGAATAAGCTGGCTTGCAACATTAACATTCGAAGTATCGGGCTTCGCCATACCACCATAAACCCCAATTTAATAGCTTCCCAGGCACTTTCGTTTTCGACGACTGGAGGCTTAGGTTCCACGAAATCTATTGCTCGTATCGTCGCAGCGGAGAAGAGAAAGGTACATGCATCGACCACAAGCGCTATCGTAGGCGAAATCGTTTCTGCAAGGAATCCGGCTATCACTGGACCAATTGCTTGACTGACACCGGACGATAAGGCAATTCTTCCGTATGCCTCAATCAATCGCTCACCACCCAATAGAGAAGCTAGATAGGCTTGTTGCGCAACGCCCCCAACAGCTTCCGCAGAAAAGCAAATAAATGTAACGACACAAAGCGAAGGAATTGATAGGCAACCCAATATTTGTGCTAACGGTACAAATACTAAAGCACAAGCACTGATCAAATCACGGCCAATCATTATCGGAACTCGCTTACTTCGATCGACCCACACACCTCCGTATAGACACACCAGAATCATAGGAAGAGCCTCCATTACCGAAATCCACGACATTTCCATCGGGCTAGCATGCAAAGTGTTAACGGCAACGAGCGGGAGTGCCAAGCTGGTGACGCAAGTTCCTAAAACTGAGACTGCCTGCGCACGCCATAATCTTAAAAAATTATGGTTTATTGACGATTCGGATGAAGCATAAAGATGGCGCATGAGTTAGTTATAAGCGAGATATGCTTGAGGTGTGACTGCCCGAACGCTCACCGTCACGGACGATCGAGCGCCCACTCAGGATGACCGAAGAGCGCTCAACGGGATTCTGTTCATGCTGAAAGCCGGCATCTCCCGGAAAGATGAGCCTCGACAGTCGTACGACAAGCCGGCGCCTGCTGTGTGAGTGACCGAGCAACGTTGTGACATTAGGCTCTGCGCGATTGTGAGGTTGCAACCCGATAGACTCGAACCGTGTGAGCATCGATGGTATGAGCGTGGCCAACGTCCCGGCGCCAAGCGAACCAGACCGACCCCGACCGGGGCCAGCTGGGCGAGCAGCATACTGGAGTAGGTGCTTGGATTGCCCTGTTGCCGGCGGCTCCCACAAGCGACAACCAGCGCGATTCGCGGGTATTCGAAGCTGCCCCCGATGCGACACCGCCCTTGATGGATACGCGCCGGCTGTAACGGCAGCGTCCGAACAAGGTCCATGCCACCCAAGGAAACGAGAAAACGCTGCAACCGCGCGGCATTACGGCCCGAATCACGTGTAAGGGCACCAAGACCGGCGAACCGCTTGGCCCTCATCGCGATGCCGTCGAACACACGCATGCCCGGCCTACCGATTTCGCAAACCGCGCATCCGTCTCGAACGAACCCTCGATCGTCACGCCGCGTTGCCCACTTTGGCTTGTCCTATCATTTGCCTTACGTTCGTCAGTCAAATTTGTTAGCAAATCCTGACCAGTTACGATCGTGCACGCCTTCACTATGCCTTTAACTTCTCGAATATCGGTCTCCAGAAGAAGGGAAAAAAAGCGATGCGGATTGCATAAACGAAACTAAATAGATAGGTTCACGAAGCAGCGACACCGCGGCTAAACCCTTGAGCGAAGGCATGCAACGCGTTTTTCGCGGGGACCACGCCCGGGAAAATCGATGGACATTTAACACCTGCAACCTTAGCGTTGTTCTTGTAATCCTGTACTGCGTTTCGTAGCCGTCATGAAACATGCTGCGTTGCATCCGCACACAAGTGCTACTCAAAAAATAGAGATTACCCTCTAAACATTATTTTTCTTTGCCACGAAAACTCAAGTAATGTGATTCTCGCGAGCGGATTTAGCATAAGTTATTCGTTCGAAGGTGATTTTTTTTCAATAACATTACGGAAGAATCATGACTAAATTTACCTATACCCCGAAAACTACGAAGCCGGCGCCGCAGTCAGAAGGGATTATCGTCAAGTAGATACGGTGTCTGGCTCAAGCCCTATCTTAACGATAGGGCTTTTTATTGTGCAAGTGAGAAGATCGGCAGGTAAGGAAACTGTAGTGATTGAATGGCCGCCAAATGGTCCATTTGAAGAATGGATCGAAGCTCAATCAATGTTGGCCCCCGCCGAGCAAGTCAGGATCTGTGTAACAGAGCGTACCGATCCGTATCGGAAATTGATCTCGCCCAGATTTCCTTCGTTTGATCACTGCGATGTGTGAGATTGTTAATTGACGTTGTCAAGTCAAATTTGATGCACGTTTAAGAAAAGAAACTATCTTTCAGGAGTATCGTGCCAAGCCAGAAGCGAGGGTTTTACTCTTCAGAATTTACATCAAAATTGAAATTATCACGCCTGTATTATTTTCAGTTGGTAATGCAATAAAGGGAAGTTCAATGTTTTCGTTCACACAAATTAGCGACCACGAGTCTCAGCTGACGCTGGCAAACTAAATTGTATGGAAAAATGCCATGAAGCCATTTTCATTCGATAAAAATCTGATCGCCTGGGTTGAATCTGAAACATCTGCCGGCGTTGAAGTTGTTGACATCGCCTTGACATTGACCATTAATGAAGGTTATAGCTTTCCCATTGCCTGTCGAATTGTGGAATCGGTTATTCGTAATCACCAACCCGCCGCTACGTTGTTTGATCCGGCATATAGGGTCGAACAGGGCGCTTTCCCGGAATATGTTGAAACTGGCCTCATTCGGGACCGACTGGAATCAGAGGGTGTGCGCATTGCGATGGAACTGATCGCCCCGCGTGTTTGTTTGCTGACGGACTTTCTGAGCGAAAATGTCTGTAAAGATATTATCGAGCAGGCCGAGTTCAAGATTCCCGATCTCATGTCCGAGAATTCAACGGAATATGACATTCGATTGTTTTCCAGTAGTGAAAATATCCTGATCGACCGCGTTGTTGAACGAGTAGCAGAAGCATTTTGCTGGCCCGCTTCGAGATTTGAAAGGGCGAAATTGATTCATTACAATACGGGTGGAAGATTTGCTCCTCACTCAGAATATTTCGTGGGCTCAGTTGAGAATCAACGAGTGGCTAACGTTGTGATCTTTCTAAATTCAGCAAAAGAAGGTGGCGGCACATTATTATCGAACTTGGGGCTCCGTGTGTATCCGGTTTCCGGAAATCTTCTGTTTTTTTCCTATCCGGATGCAGTTCGAAATTCTGGAACTGAGCACGCTGGAGAGGCCATCACGGAAGGCGAGAAATGGATCCTCTCCTTAGTTATGCGTGAGAAAGATACAGTACACGAGTTAGAGGAAGTAGAGGTTTTAGCCCACCGAGAGCGGGCGATCCAGGCACGCACATAGTGTGCGAAGGACATATCTTTCATGAAGCCATTTTCCTTTGATGCTGATCTGTGCACGTCTATACGCTCGAAGCTGAAGGCAGGAATGGATTATTCCGAGGCGGTAATAGATTTGGCAATTGAACACGGGTTTTCTTTTCCGATCGCATACCGAATTGTTGAATCTGCTTTGAGAGAATGCAGTCCCGATGGAATCTTGTTTGATCCTGTCTATTATCCCGATTCCAAAGAGATGATGGTGCGCAGTCCCGACTACGTTGATTACGGACCGTCTAGGGAGTTTCTCACCGACGAAGGCGTTACATTGATCGCAGAATGGGCGTCACCTCGGGTAATTTTGCTATCGAATTTCTTATCTTCCGATCAATGTTTGGCGTTAATTAATTGCGCAATTTCAAAAGGCCCAACGGTCGAGGAACGACATGCCTTGGGCAATCTCAATGTCGTACATTTTCCTTCAGGTTCCGATCTGCTGGTTGATCGAGCAGTGGCACGAGTTTCGAGGGCGTTTGATTGGCCAATGGAAAATCTGGAGATTCCGAAGATTCTCCATTATCGTCCCGGTGGTTACATAACGCATCATTCGGAGTATTTCAAAACAAATGAAGTAAATCAACGAATAGCGAATTGTATAATTTACCTCAATGAGCCAAAATCAGGTGGGGCGACGATTCTCTCGAATCTAGGATTACGAGTTCATCCAAGGTTAGGCGGGTTGTTATTTTTTGGTTATCCGGAACCAGTACCCAACTCGGGAACAATGCACGCTGGTGAGCCGGTTTCCGAAGGTGAAAAGTGGCTATTGACAATCGTATTTCGGCAATCGCCAGTGGACCATCATGTGGAAGCTTGCGAATTAGGCCTCAGTCGAGAATGATTTAGAGTCGGCCCGGCTTCGCGTTCACGCGCCAGTGCTATCCGATCGTTGTTCCCTGCCGTCGAGCAGACTACGATGGGCCGAAAAGCAGCCGCTACGACTTACCCGCTACACATCAGTCCGGGCAACAATTATTGTTGCGTAATATTATGGATTCCTAAGTTTAACATAAAAGGAATTAGCGAAATCAGTGGTACCTAAAGGAGTGTTGCGGGTTTTGCCTTTTTGCCCAGGATCGAACGCAACGGCCATGTATGATTTGGCACCTTTTCTATGTTGCGTCGATCAATGACTTTCCTTCAGTTATCGGATTCGCTGGTTCCAGGGCAACTGAGAAGCGTCACGCTTGTCGGCAAACCTCCGATACCGCGATATTGGGCCAGCGTCTGGCTGATCATGTCGATGGGCCACCTGGCCGAATCGACCCAAACCGGCAAGCTTCGGTACATTGAAGATCTGTACCAGCATGCGGACCGGATTCTGGGGCCAAACGGTCTCGACGATGCTCTTGCTGATGTCGATGACGGCGCGCTGGCCGACGTTCTTGAATCGTGGTTTGTCTCGATCCGGAACCGGTCGCGAGCAACCCGAGCCGACGAGTTGCGCTGGCACGCTGGCCTCGGCTTTGTAACTGATGTGCTGACCTGGCTTTCCAGGAGCCGGATTCCGGACGATCGTCTGCGAGGCATAGAGGCGCGGCTACATAGGCTTTCGACCTTGTACAGCCAATTGCACGTGCGAAAAAGCAGTCAGGCTGAAACTGTCCGCTCGTTGCCAGCCTCCGTCGTGGAGGCGCTTTACGATCTGCTGGACCCGGAGTCCGGTCGGAATCCGTTCAAGCATGCGAGGACCCGCTGGCGTGTTTACATTGCCTTCGTGCTGATGCTGCATCAAGGTCTGCGGCGCGGCGAGTTGCTGCTGCTTACGGCAGACTGTGTGAAATCCGGTTTCGACAGGAAACGACAAACGCTGCGCTATTGGCTCAACGTCCAAGAAAATGAATACGATGACGCAGAAGCCGACGAGTCAATCGACTCACGGTATTCGAAGCCAAGCATTAAAACAGTCCATTCTCTCCGACAGATTCCTGTCAGCCCGCTAACGGCGCAACTGGTTCAGACCTACGTTGAAAACTACCGCGGTCGCCCTAGCCACCCCTTCCTGCTCAATTCATCTGTCGGCAACCCGCTCGCGACTGAGTCACTGACGAAAGCGTTTCGCGAAGTTTCGAAGGCATTGCCAGACCCGGTACGCCAGGAATTGAGCGATCGCAGTGACAAGGACTCCGTTATGCCGCATGACTTACGCCACACCTGTGCGGTCGTTCGCTTACATCAATTGCTGGATAACGGTGACCCGATGGACGAGGCGTTGCAGAAGATGAGAACGTTCTTCGGGTGGTCGAAGAAATCGGTGATGCCCTCGCGCTACGCACGGGCCGTGTTCGAGGATCGGTTAGCGGACGTGTGGAATGACAGCTTTGATGAGCGCGTAGCGTTGCTGCGCGCAATTCCGTAAGGACTCTGACCATGCAACTGTCTCGTAGTATCGGCGTTACGGGTGTCGCTCGCGATGCTGGAGAGTTGATTGCCGACATAGTCTCACGACTTCCAGCCCTTCCTCCCGTCATCCGTTACTACGACGAATTTGATGACACCACCCGTTCGATCGCCGCGCCCACGGAAGCGAAGGTATTCGAACTGTGGATCTACGGGCGACTGCATAGGCTGGACTTCGATCGCTATCCAGGTGCATACGGCATGCTGGTGAAGCATCTCTTCCTGTTTCTGCTGGGCAGAGGACTTCATGTCGTGTCCGCCTTCAAGGCAGCCGGCGGAGCGATGCACTTCTCGGCTTCCGAAGTCGAAAAGCTGATCGACGCCGGCCCACACAAGATCGGTCATGAATGGACCGTCATGCGTGCCCGCCACTTGCCTCAAGACGGGTACCGGTTCGGCAAAACACTGCTGCGGTTGCTGCGCGTCCATCGGCTTTGTGGCTGGTCCACGACGTATGAAGAATTTATACGCTCTTCCCTGCCCGGCCCCGTGATGGATTCGCACGCCGGGGTTCGTTCCGGGGATGTCTTTCTGTCGGTCGACGAGGAAGCTATGATCGTGAGGCATCTGGACGAAACCGTTTCAGCTCTCACGTTGCCCATGAATGCACATCCAGAGCACGAGGATCTCTGCGACGCGGGCATGTTGCTGTGCGCTTACCAGTTCGCCATGCGCCCAATCCAGATCGCGATGCTGACCATGAGAAATGTACGTATCTGGGTGGACGTACCTGATGAACCGCCGACGGTTCATCTAACCTTCCATATGGCCAAGCAGAAAAGCGACACGAAACGAAAGCCGCTCACGCGTCGGGTCAAGCGTGAATGGGCTCCGATCCTCGTTGCGCTCAATGCCCAACGAAGGGCTGCGGGTCTCACGGGCGCCGGGCGCTTCTTTGCTGTCGAATCGAACTATGAGGCGGGATCGCGGATTGCCGCACTCGTCAGAAAACTTATCGACTCCGAAGACCTCGGTACGGCGACCGACCTGCGCCACACTGCGGCGCAGAGACTCGTCGACGCCGGCGCAAGCCACGAAGAGCTGGCCGAGTTTCTGGGTCATTCGCACATACAAACGGGCTTGGTGTATTACGAGACATCGGCTACCCACGCGGAAAGGGTGAACCGGGCGCTCGGCGCGTCGGACATATATCGACGCGTGGCAAAGATCGCGCACGACCGATTCATCTCCCCGGAAGAGCTCACCTTACTCAAAGGTGAACAGCAGATTGCTGGTGTGCCTCACGGCATTCCGATCGCGGGCATCGGCGGTTGCACGTCGGGACAACCTGCGTGCCCCTATAACCCAGTGACGTCGTGCTACGGATGCAGGAAGTTCATGCCCTTACATGACAAGGCGATGCACGAGAGCGTGCTGGCCTCGATGCGTGAGGTGGTCGCGTTCTTCGAACAGAGTTCTCGTGGCGACACCCGTTCCCCGACCTATCTCCAGTTGCAGCGCACGATTGCCGAAATTCAGACGGTCATCGGCGAACTGGAGGGCGATGACTGATGAACCCACACTACTCGGCGTTCATCGAGCTCGGCAAGGCTCTCGCTCGTGAAAAAGATCTGGGCTGGGAAATACCACTCGATGAGACCGGTGCTGCTCTCGACGGTGTCGGCTGGAACCTGACGGTCGCCGCCGGCGATGTACCACCACCGGCGCACTACATGCGAGATCTTGGCACGGAGGTGAAGGCGCTGGCGATCGTCAACGCGGAGCGTGTTGAGCGCGGACTGGCATCGCTAGCCAGACGGCCGCTGTCGACCGCGTGGCAGGATCTGGTCAAGGCGGCAGTCGCCGAACAGTTGCTGTTCAGGCGCAACACGACTGGACATATAGCGCAATGCATAGCCCGTCCCCTGCGGGTCATTGCGACGTGCGTGGACAAGGAACCATGGGAGCTGACTGTCGATGACCTGCACGTTGCCGTGCGTGTTGGTAAAGCTATCCAGGCTACGGGGAAGCTGGGCGATATGGTGGTCGGCATCGTAAAGATCGTGTTTGACGCCCAGCACATCTGTGACGCGGGCCCGCTATACGCCGCGCTTGCTGTTCCTAGAATGAAGGGCAAAAGCGCGATCAAGGCAAAGCATACGTGGTCCGCGGAGAAGCTCCGCGATGACCTCGAAGCTCGCAAACGTGACGAGCGCTTGCCGGAGCGCCGGGCGTTCTGGGAACTGACGCGCATCGTAATGACCGAGCAGCCGAGAACATTCATGGACGATTTGCGGTTCGCCGCGATGCGCGTCTTGATCGTGACCGGTATGCGGGCGGGTGAGGTCGCGTTGCTGCCGGTTGACTGGAAACGGGAGCGCACGTACCTGGATTCGAAGGGACGGCCAGCCGGCGAGTCCGGCGGCATCTCGACATCCCTGATGGTGCGTCACTTCGCTGAAAAGCAGCAGGAGGATGAGACCGACAGTCGCGTGTTGCGTGAGGCGACCCAGCCCGTGCCCGAGATGTTCCGGACGTTGTTGACCGAAACACTCGACCACGTGGCCCGGATCACGGAACCACTGCGCGCGACATTGAAGCTGCAATGCGAAACGGGTCGGCTGCTGCCCTGGTATCCCGTCGATAGTGTCGTGCCCGTCACCGAAATCTACACACGTCTCATGGGCAATCCGTTCTGGCTGAAAATTGAACGGAGGCCCTTCATTGAACGCTATCGGGATGGCTTCGATCCGGCGGTTCTTGCTGAACTCCACGAATACCAGCATGTGCGGCGGCGCAGCGGTGACCTGGGGCTGGACATGGCCGTCTACATGTTCGGGAATCGACTGAAAACATCAATGCTGGAGGGCAAAACAGGTCTGCGCTTCCGACATGGTGACGGCTCGCAGGTCAAACTCCTTGATCGGATGGAGTGGCATGCGGCGCATCTGCACGTCGGCGAGCTCGAGGAACATATCCGGCTCAAAACGCCGACGAAGGTATCCGATCTCGATCCCCTGCCACTGGCAGTTGGGTCCGTTCAGCCGTGGGAGTTTCTGTTTGTGCATCCGAAGCGCTCACTTGCCGAGGAGCGCAACGACGGCCTGTGCGATGTGACGCGCTATATGTCGATCAACCGCCCTGATCCTACACTCATCGGACAGGCGCTCGGCGACGCGAAGTACCTGCCACCGCTGTTTGAAAAATACGGGCAAACGGACGAAGACCGGGCTTTGAAGATCGAGTCACACATGCTGCGTCATCTGCAAAACACCGAGTTGTTCCGGCTGGGCGTCGCCGACACAATCATCTCGAAGCGCTTCAACCGGCGCAGCGTCGCACAAAGCTACGAGTACGACCATCGCAGCCTCGCAGAAGATCTGGAGCAGATCGAGATCCCGCAGGACATCGAGATCATGCTCGGCGCAAAGACCAGTACGGTTGCCCGGCTCATCAAGGGCGGCAAGGCTAACGGTCCGATCGTCGATGCGTTTCGACGCATCCAGGAAACGGATGGCGACGTTGCCGCGTACGAGTACCTGCGTGCCGAAGCGGACGGTTTCCATGCCACACCGTATGGGCATTGCCTGAATTCATTTACGGTCGATCCGTGTCCCAAACATCTCGAGTGCTTCGCCGACTGCCGTCACCTCTCGGCGACCGACCTTCCTGAGCACCGGCAGAACCTGGTCCGGCTCGAGGGCAAGTTCAAGCTCGCCCTCGAGTCGATCAACGCCAGACCATCGACCAGCATCGGCTGGAAAAACCAGCTCGACCACGCAGAGAAGCGGCTGGCCGGTATACAGAAGCTTCTTGCAACACCTGCAGGTGAACACCCCTTCCCTGACGGCGTTGATCTGTCACGGCCCCGGCAACGCGGAGTACTTGATGACTGAACCTAAAGAGATTACGCCATCCAGTGACGACGACCAGATGCGTGAAATTCTTGAAACGCTGCTGGCCAATGACGAAGACATCACGGCTCGCGCGGTCGCGCGACTGCACCCATCCATCAACGCAGCGTCGTCGATCACACGTAGTGAGTCCCGAAGCAAGCTGCTCGCTGAATATCAGCGGCGACAGAGCGAGTACCGACGTTGGCGCGGCCGCGTTGCGAAACGGTCCGGCGCCGATACCGCGGCTTCACTCGCCGACAAGGACATCAGGATTGCAGAACTCGAAGCCACCGTGCAATTGCTGACCGCTTCCCACCTTGCAATGCTACGTGCCGTTGGCGAACTCGGTGGCTTTAGCAAGTGGGCGAGGTTCTATGAACAGTATCGCGATGCACGGGACAAACTTGCCGAGCTTGGCGCAATACCCGAATCGACTGTGTCGCCAATGCCGGCGGAAAACCCGAAGCGTCGGGGAAAAACAAAATCTCTATGACTGTCTGGTAGGTGTGACAATGTTTGCGTGATCCCCTCAGCCACGAAATGGCTGCGGCTCCGCGGTGGAAACCGCCTCTCTCCCGAAAGGAGTATCACATGTCCTATTGCCCCTTCTTCCAGA
The DNA here is from genome assembly GCF_007556815.1 of Paraburkholderia megapolitana. Lineage (NCBI taxonomy): Bacteria > Pseudomonadati > Pseudomonadota > Betaproteobacteria > Burkholderiales > Burkholderiaceae > Paraburkholderia > Paraburkholderia megapolitana. Next base: position 46,731 of record NZ_CP041744.1, on the reverse strand, counting down.
CCCTGCACGATGAAACGCGCCCCGTGGGCAATCTCGGCAAGGGAACTCACTACTCTGTCCTGCGGGCGCCAGTCTGGCACGACGAGTCCATGAACACGCTTGCACGTTGCGCGTTCCTCGACTTCGCCATCATCTGGGACGAGGATCACGACGATCGCGTGATTGACGCGATTATGGTGCTCTACATCAGTGGACTGCTCACACCGGTGCGGTATATCGGCGAACGGAAAGGCACGCTCTCGGTGCTCCTGGCATCTGACGTTGTGCGCACTTGGGACCCGGAAACCTTGAGGCAATATCGCGACGATATCGACGGCATCTGCCAGTGTCTGGAAGACCCGTGGTCTGCGAAAATCGACAGCGCTGACGGACACGAACATTCGATCATCCACAGTTCGGCTGAGAACGTCGCGACGTATCTCAGGAACATCGACATGCTGTGGGAATTGGGTGTGAAGTCAAAGATGTACTAGGTGCTGGCAGGAACGCAACACTGAGGCTGGCAATAACCCGCTGCCACGATCTATCCCGTTGCGTCTCCGGATAGACATCGACGCAACAAACGCCCGTGGTGCGGTCACGCAACAGGAAATGCCTGAAAATGTGAATATCCTGTGGATAAGTCGGCCGCCTTACCCGTTGAAATATAACAAAACCTGAAAAACCAAACCAACGCAACATCACACCATAGATGCCAAGAATCGAACTTTTTTGTGTGACATGACATGTCCTGTAGTAGCGGCCATAGAGCGCAACCACGCCCGGATCGGTCGGATATTTTTTCAGCAGATCGTCGATCGGAATTTCTTCTTCGTCTCTCACTTCAGCCATTCCCACAAGTTGTTTTAATTCCAGCCGCGCTTCGCAGCGTTTTCCTGTACTTGTCACTTGCGCTCGCGGGCGCGCGCAATCGCGTCAGCTGCGATAGTCTGCGGCGTCTCCAGAACAACGCCGCCATCCCACTCCAGCGTCACGGGCGCGCCACAGGAAGCACACGTAGAAGCCTCACCGTCGTGCGAGTCTCCATCGAGGCGTTGCTCGCCGCGCTTGCGGCATTCGGCGCACTCGTACACGTACAGAACCTTGCCCATATCGCCTCCTGTTTTCCAGCGCCGGCACTGCGCCGATCAATTTTCCTGCATGAAATAGTCATCACTGCACTGGCTGCGCTGACTCCGGATCGAACGCGGCCGGATCATAGAGATTGTGGCAGGCGAAATAAATCAACCTTGCTGCCATTTCACTGCCCGTGGCCCTGCTCTTTTCGGCAAAACAAGCACTGCCTGAATGGTACGCTGCAAAGAAGCCGCTACGCCGATGAGCCTCTTTCCAGTTCGGGAACCGTTGGTTGCATTCGTTAGCGATCGCGCCCGCTGAAAGGTCATTCTGCACGCCGGGCATCTTTTCGAGTATGCAACCACTGTAATCGTCGGGTTCGAACAAACCTGCCGACACCCGCAGCGGTGTCGAAATTATTAGGACAGGCAATGCAATAACGACCACTTTCGCAAATGCTTTGCGCATTGTTTTCCTTTTTAAGCTGACCGAGCGTTCCCTTGGTACGTCAGGTGCGACAACGCATCTTCGAATTCCTCTGCCAGCGTCAGCGACTTTTGCGTGAACGCTTCCATTTCGCCGAGTGACTTGACCTGGGAAGCGTCTGTGACCTTCTCGATCTCATGCACGAACTCACGCGCATCGAAGTCGATCCACGTGTGAAAGGGATTGTGTGCGAACAGGTTGCGTTCCTCCGATAGCTCGCTGATCGCCTTTACACACTTGTACGCAAGCTGCTTCATCGACTCAGGCCCATCCGCGCGAGCTATCAATTGCTTAATGACTCGGATTCGCACGGGTATCGACTGGTCGGCCATGAGCACATCGAGCGTGTCGCTGGACAGCTTCTTCATGTAACGATACGTGGCCCGCTCGACAAGAGCGAACGCCCAGATCGCTTCTCCAAGTTTCTGCGCGAGGTCACGATTCTGATCCATTGTGAACGAACAATAGAGTTTGACACAACGCAGACAATAAAATCAGCCACCTAGCGACGCGCGCGTCACTGCCAGACGAAATAGAGTTCGACACAAACACAGCCCAACTCAATTCGCATAGGCATCTTGCGACAGAAGAGTTTGACACAACCCAGTAGCGGCGGCATCGCGCCATCAAGCACCTAATCTTCCATTGACGCGCTCGATTGACGCTCCGTCTGACGCGACCGGCCGTAGTCGACCCACAAGGGACAACCACGATTCTCCGAAGCGGTCATTCCGATGCCGAGTCGCAACCCGGCTTATCGAACAATGCCGCCTGCCCGCACAGCGATGAGAACATTCGGTAGCTGGAATGCCCAATCCCACGAGCCTCGTAAACTCGCTGCGTTGTGTGGGGATCAAGTATGTGCACGTAGGCATCAAAAGCTTGTCCACGGGCATAACGGCTCGCACCCTGCGCCTCGGCAGCGCATGACTGATCCTGGCCGTCCCCGTCTGGAGCGTTGTCTGCGGTCCCGAGGAGATAGATGATGTCGCGTCGGAGGTAACGTGTCTTGAGTTCATCGATTGAACCCGGTCGAGGCGAATAGGCAGGGATGCCAGCTTGCAGACCGTAACTCCATCGATTGAACGCTCGACACGAAGCTGCGTTGAAAGGCGCAAAGTCCCCGTTGGAATCGGGGCGCTCGTCTGTCAGATAAAGGTACGTCGCAGGGTTTGCTACTACATACCGGACATGGACCCGGGCGTCCCCAAGATCAGATTCGCCTCTTCCAAGAACTGCATAGCGCTGAACAAATTGCCCCCCTGCTGAATGCCCGGCAAGCACAATAGTGTTGAGGTTCGGAAATATCGCACGATCCGCCAACCGGTGGAAAATCTCATCGACGACTTGAAATGAACTGATCGCCGCCGTGTCCTGAGATAGATTTCCTACCTTCCAGTCGTCCTCACCCCATCTGAGAACGTTGTCCGCTAAATTGTGTGCGGTGACATCTCGCGCCGTCAAAAACTGAGGCGTGACTATGACAGTTGTGCGCGCTGCGGCTCCCGCCACTTCTGCGGCGTGCTCTCCTGAGCGAAGATCCCGCCGCGGCCAGCCAGGGATCACGATGACGGCACGGGTAACATCGTCCTGTGGCTTGGTCCAATCCCGCGATACCGCAACCGGTAACTTAAAGTCGCCCGACCGGGTCTCAATGTCCAGTCGTCCTTTCTGCACTAAAGGTACGGGGGTATTTACAAGCTCACGCTCTGGCATGGCCCCGATGCCTGAATCGGGCGGAATAGACTTGAGACCCTGTGTTTCGGCCGAGGCAATTGACACTGATACCGCACCTAGAAACACCAGCAGAGAGCATGCGACACGACTTGATCGATACACGTGGAATCTCCATTTGCGGCCGTGTCGATAGGCTGCAAGACGTTTGACAAAGCCAGCCATACGTATGTCTAGGAACGTCAGAGGGCGTGGCCCGTTGACTCGAACGTTGGCCCGAAATGTAACGGGCTCTTACTCGTCCGGTGACTGTTGACGATCTACAGGGCAACGCCGACCGGCCGGTCCTGGCCGCTATCAACAGCCATCAACCGGCTGCTCAGTATCCGGACATTGCTTTCGGTATGTCGATTGCGATGGGCCGATCATCACCAGGATTTCCACCAATGTATCGAGGCCACGCGGTTTCGTTGCAGAATAGCCCGTCCAGGGTCCCACCATTTTTACGGATTATCGCTGCCAGCCGCTCGTGACCGAGGGCGCGTTGACGCAGCGTATCCGGTGCCAAAGTTAAGTAGGGGATGAATTGCGCGTGCTCGACATTCTGATTTCTCTTATTCGCGAAGACCCAGAGTTCTCCTCGACGCAGCGTCAGATATCGAAATTCTCGTCCATAGTCTGGGCAAGAGGGATATAGGCCGTTCCCAGATTCGTCGCATATGCTCACGAGCGCCGAACGATCGTCCAGCATCACGCCAGAAAGTCTTCCACCGTTAACTTTGGTAGAAAATTCCTCCCACGTTCCCGACAGGGCGGAACCATCTCGAACGAGATTGAACGAGACTCCACGTCCGTTTGAGCAGTCCGTGGGCGGTGTCTCCCATAGCCATTGCCCAGCTAGCTGCGCAACTGCTGAAGTCGCTGTAAGCGCAACTATGGCTCCTGCAAACCCACGCCCGATCCTCGATATTTTTAGTCGCATGGGGCACCGGCGGTCGTATGTATTGGTAGAGGTGGCATTGAACGATTGTCGACGATTCGGCCGTGGGAGTCGACCGGCCGTTCCTGGCCGGCTACCGCCCGACGCGACCGGCTGAGTCCGACCCTGAGCGGACCTTTGCGCTGCCACATACCGGTCATTCAGACAGCGGACCTGCAGAGCCGCCCGGTGGATCATAGGCTAATCACCTCGCGCCAGTCGCTACCACCCCTCAGATGGTCAACTACGCTCTCACTGTCAGTTCGGAGCCTGCAAACTCGATATCCAAAGGCTTGATCCGGAGGCGCTTTGGTCCAGCTTCGACACGGCCCGCTTCGAGGGCCGTGACGCCTAGACTTTCTGCAATCGCTACGACACGAGGTGCATCTTCGGGAGCCGTGAAAATAGCAAAACCAGCACCCATGTTCAGCGTGCTGTATGCCTCTCTGACGTCTAGCTTTCCCGCTGAACAGATGAACTTCAACACAGCGGGAACGGGTGGAATGCTATGAATGTCGTAAGAAAAGTCGCCAGCATGGCGCATGAGTTTTCGCCAACCGTGACCTGTTACGTTTGCCGAATACTTCGGGAGAATCCCCGCTTTGAAAATCGCCTCCGTCACGGTCGAATAGAGCACCGTTGGGTCCAGTAGCGCTTCTCCAAACGTACGCCCATCTTCAATCGGCGTGGCGTATCCCCCGGGAAGGGAGGCCGCGAGAGTGCGCGCAAGTGAGACGCCGTTGGAATGAATCCCGCTCGATCCCAGCAATACGATCGCATCGCCGATGGCGAGGTTCTTTCCCAGCGTCAAGCGTTCGCGGCTTGCAACGATACCAACGCAAGAAGCAGCGAGGTCGATACGACCATCAACGACGACCCCGGATAGATTCGGGGTTTCCCCTCCGCCCCATGCTACTCCGCAGTAGTCGCACGCTGCCTTCCACCCCTGAACCAGGTCATTTGCTCGTCTGGCATCGGCAAACCACTCGTTGCCACCTGCCGCCCAGTACGCATGAGCAGAAACAGGCGTCGCACCGACGGTCACGAGATCGTTGATGGCCATTGCGAGCGTGTCTTGCGCTATCGCCGCGTAGTGGCTTTTCCCGGTCGCCCGGTAGACCTCATCTGTTATCAGAATTTTCGTCCCGAGGCATTCTGTAATCGATGCGATCAAGAGCGATCCTGTATCGACCACGTACGCAGACTCCCCTCTGGATTCTTCTAGTTCCCGGAAGCCATGACGCGTCAAATTTCCCGCAGTGCTTTTCGCCGCTTCCTGTGCGGCGATTTTTAGCGGATCGATCACACCGTAATCAACTCCTGCTGCTTCATAACTTAGAGACGTCATAGTGTTCTTCCGGGGAAATGTTCTCAATGGACGGCGTACGGTAAGGTCCGAATCGTCGCTTTGAATTCAGCTGCCGCAGGCTTTTTCATCGACGAACACATCTGGCGGCCCGCTATTGTCAACGATTGGCGCGGCTGCGTCGAATGTCTCAAACCGGCCGACGTCTGCACGACGCGACAGACTGTGTGCCACTCGAATGCGGTATTTACAATTTCAAAAAACTGCCATTGGGATGACGCCCCTGGCGAGGTTCGCGCCGAGCATGATCGACCTGCCACTCGTTCCGACTGATGGCGAGGACTGTCGTAGTCCACTCCCGGCCCTTGAAGTGCCGATCATTGACATGTTCTGATTCGACGCGCATTCCAACGGTTTTGCAGAGTCTTATTGCTGCCTTGTTCTCCGAAATCGTTTCCGCGAAGATTCGCTGAACTGCCAGTTCGAGGAATCCGAACTCCAACAGGGCGTCCACGGCGTAGCGTGCAGCGCCCGTCCCATGCCATCGCCGCCCTAACTCGCAACCGATCGATGCGTGTCCGGGTGATTCAATTCGAATGCCGCAGGAGCCCATTAGGTCACCAGAGTCCGACACAACCGCCAGTTGATACTTCGTCCTCGGTGCTTCGTCGCGTTGTGAAATGAACATGCGGAGGAGTTCTTTGGCCTTGTCTGGCGCAGAATCCTCTTCGCTATAAAAGCGCTGAAATTTCGGATCACTTCGGAGGATCTGATACTGCGATAAGTCATCCCGTCGAAAGTCCCGGAGGAGAATTCCATTGGCAGGTATTGAAATCATGGCATTGCGATAAATGCTTTGGTTAGATGGCTGACTTCGGATTGTCAACGATCCACGCCTCCATGTCGATTGACTCTTCCTGGCCGGACAGCGTCAATCTGTCCGGCGAACTGCCGGTCAGACCTCCGTTTGTTCGGCCATCTCGAGGGCGTCGTCAACCTCGATGCCGAGATATCGGACCGTACTCTCAAGTTTTGTATGGCCAAGCAGTAACTGTACGGCTCTGAGATTCTTGGTACGGCGGTAAATCAGCGACGCTTTCGTTCGACGCATGGTGTGCGTGCCGTAGGCCGTGTCGTCAAGTCCGATCGATTTCACCCAACGATGGACGATCCTTGCATACTGGCGGGTCGAAAGGTGGGGCGACGCGTGAATGCGGCCCGGGAACAGGAAGTCTGAGGGAGACAGCCCTGCTGACCTGATCCAGCTTTCCACGCTATCCCGCGTTTGCTCTGTAATCTCGAATTGCACCGGTCGCTGAGTTTTCTGTTGCATGACAGTCGCCCGGGAAGCTACGCGAGTGCCCAGGCAGATGTCGCGTACCCGCAGCTTCGTCAGGTCGCACGCTCGCAGCTTGCTGTCTATCGCCAGATTGAACATCGCCAGATCACGAGTTTTCGCCCCTAGTTGCAGGCGGATTCGAATAGCCCAGATTTCCCTGAGCTTCAGCGGCGACTTCTGGCCGGTGAGTTTGTCTTTGTTCCACGGCACGCGTGGCGCGTTGCTGTTGACAGTCGCTTCCATGACGACTCTCCTTTCAAGTGAAGGGAGAGCCAGTCTGCGCCAACCGCCGAAGGACAATACCCGACCCCAAGGCGACAGTCGTTTCTCCCGAAAGCGGCCGTTTCATCCTGCTTTTTGCACGGCCATTGTTGACGACTGACCCCTCCCCAAATTACGCTTCGCTTTGGATTCCACGCCAAGACAAAGTCAATGAACGATCACGCGACAGAACTCGTAATTGCGCTAGCTAAACATGTCATCGGCCAAATGCAGATTACGTTTTCGGGTTGGAGCGAGGTCTATATTCGCTTTGACGCGCCGAGCGATTTTCAGCATGGTGTCCGGGCCTCCTACGCTACGACGAGCGGCGTTCAGTTAATCTCCACGACGCAGCATCGCGATTTCATTGACGGCATCATGCGCATCGGAACTCAACTGCGCGACGCGTTATCGAACAACGGGAGGAAGTTCTGTGTCGGCCTCCTTCGTGCCAACTCCCGGTTTTCCTATCGAATGGATTACGAGTGGGACGACCCGACAAAATGGAACATTACGAAACTCAATGGAGCGTCAGGCTTTCCGGATGGACTGGATGCGCTCGCCCCACTGGACTAATCTCCACATCTGGCCGATTACCGCTCGACGTCTCCGACTGAGTTCGGGACCCAATCCGGTCTTGGATCATGCTAAAGCGGCCGTTCAGGGCCCAGAGCGTGGACTGACTATCGCCTGAAATACGGCTCATGTCGGAATCGACGAGGAAATATCGCACCACGGCAAACACATGCTCACACTCCGGTGGTCGCAAGAGCCATTCTGCGAAAGGGCTCAGCTACGACCAGACAAAATTTGTGCGCAAATCGAGTTCCAAACGACTGCGTCGAGCGGCATCACAGTTGACCAAACTATCCTTCCCGCGAGGGAAGGGTGCGGAGCAAATCCGAAGAACTGACCGACGGCTCGGGTTACTCCCTTGTCTTTCAACAAAGCAACACCCTCAGTCAGAAGGTGCTGCTCCTGCCAGTCGCGGGAATTCATCAGCGCTGAGAATTCCCTGAAGCTGTCTGCAAGAGGGTGAAGTCCGCCCTCCAACACATCAATTTTCTCAACCTTCCCTGACCGCTGCTCAAAGAATAGGTCGCCGAAGACGGATGCCCCTATCGGCCTAACCTGACCGTTGACCGAGCGCGGCCACTGCGCCAAGAGATTCCCGAAATCAAGTTGTGCCGCATCGACAAAAATATCGTCCCAAGATAGTGAGTTCATTGACGTCGAAACCGTAGATTGAGTTGAAATGTCCTTCGTCCTTCCATTGGCTATTGGCGCTTACTCGGAGTAAATCACCTACCTGCCGTCTCGGGATTGTCAGCAATCTAGCCACATCTGTCGAGCGACCGCTTGTGGCCGACCTCAGCCCGACGACGACCGGCGCAGGACGACCCCGAGCGGCCACCTAACACATCCAAAAACGGCCATTCAATCTGCTTGCATGCATACGATTGTCAACATTTTCGGGCGCAGCCACCGTGAAAAATCCAACTGCTAGATAGTGGCATGCATTTTAAGAAAGGCTAGATACCTGTCGTCTTCGTTCGCGAAGATCTCGACACCGGCTCCCATATAGGCACGCATTAGTTCATCTGCCGCGAGCGCCTCGTCGCCTTTATCCAAAGACACCTGCCCATAACGAAGGTGCAAGAAGGGATTGCCGATTCCGTTCGGACAGGTCATCGCGTATTGCAACGCGTCTTCTGCAGACGTTAAGAACCCACCCAAGTAGCACGCATCGGCAATCGCGCCAAGAATCCACGTCGAGGCGTTCCACGCATTTTTCGGATCTGGAATTAGTTGCCACGCTCTGCTGTAGTGGCCGATCGCCGATTCGTATTCTCGTCTTTTTGCGTCAGCATCTCCGGCTTCACATGCATCGCGAATTTCGGAGTAAACCGATTCGGGAAGTTCACCGATTGTTTGCGTCACCCGGTCCTCCTTTATTCTTGTCCATCATGGTGTATGCCGCCTCGGTCAACCTAGACACAGTTCTTGTCGATGATTGTCGACGATTCAGGTGGTTGCGTCGAGTGTCTCCTCCTGGCCGAACCCGGTCGGATGCAGGGCGCTCGACGCAGCCATGTAAGCGGCACGCATGCTTGTGTCAGACTCTATTGTCTCGTGTCAAAGACTATTGTTTTGTGTCGAACTCTATTGTCCGTTCACATCCATCCAACCTCCGTAGCGAACACTCTCGTCGTCCATCTCGTTTTCCGATTTTCCTTGCTCAGATCGCTTCCAGAATTTCAATGTCGACGACCACCGGAGTCCAACCATGATCCAATGGGTCACCGAGCGCTTTGTCGATTTCCACGACACATCGGGCCCCGCCCAAGGATTGCGCGAACTCGCATACGGAACCAGCGGGAAAGCTGTATCCCGTCTCGTCATCAAAGGCCTCACGGATGAGACGTACTGTCTGGCCTGGATCAAATGCAAGCGCCATGAATTTTCCTATGAACGAGAGGCCGTAGACCGGGCCCCCTGGATACGTCGGTGAACATTCACAACGTCCTCAACAAACGGTAGCACCTCGTCGGTAAAGAACTCCCGTGCCTCGTTGAGTCGAAACGGCGCGAGCAAGCGATGCAAGGCTTGCTCCAACAGGTCGTATCCCCTCACTTCATACGACACGACGGGTTCGAAGCGAAACATAGCGCCGGTCGTGTAGAGTTGCTTAATGCGCAGCGAAAGCTCTTGGGTCGTGAAGCCGATCTTCACGATAGCTTTCCCATCACGCGTATAAACGCCGGTCGAGAGAACATACAACGTTCCCACCTCTTGCTCGAAATCTTCGCCTACGTCGCTGTCCAACGCGTCCTCAACCGCAGAAATTGACGCCAAAGATACGCTGAATGGCTTAGTGGATCGATCGACAAAGTAGCGATCGTCCTTCGTGCAAATTTTGTAAATCGGCGAAAGCAGAGCGTGATCGAGGTCGTTGAAGTTTCGCCTTTCAACATTTCGCTTTGCAGCGTCCGTTCCGTAGAGTTCCGGGTATCGACGCTTGATCTCGTCTCGAATGTGTTGCGGCGTGACCGGCATCGATGCGCCGGACACTACCGTGTAAACCGCGTCAACAAGCTTCATTCCGCGCTCTCCACGTCGGCTCCCGAATTTTCCTATACTTCATCGCCGACAGTGATCGGGCCACATAGCAACACCTCCCAGCAGGGCGGAGGCATTCCGTCCAACTCGGGACCCTGTTCACCGGCCCAGTAAGCGTGCGCGAACTGAGACGCCCGCAGGGTAGATGTACCGACATGCAGGAGGCTCATATTCGCGATAAATCCCTCTGCCGCCCCCAACGTCCAAATCTTCGCATTGGGCATACCGGCCCGTGATCGCCATGCTCGGGCCTCATCCAGATCTCTCCACGCGCACGTTGCTGTGAAGCGCGAAGGCCGGTCAGGAAAATGGGCACGACGCACATATTCCCAGATTAGCTCCGTAGCAGGTTCTCCGTTGCCCGCTTTCACGTCGAGATTTAGATACTGCATTCCGTGCGCGGATACGCCAGCGGGAAACAGGCCATTGAAATGCTGAGCCAGGTCAGGGACTGCAGCGAGGTCAGGCCTGCTCAACTCGACTGCTTGCCCAGCGACGAACCGCGCTCGGCGATCGACATGGAAGTATCTTGCCATCGGCTCTTTCCTGTTCTTCGAATTTTCCTAGGTTATTCCGGTCCGTTAAAAGATGCCAAATCTGAAGGCATCTTGCACGCCTTCGCGGAGCGCGACGCAGCCTTTGATGACGATCAAGGCCGAAGAAACGAGCCGTACGTCTCTATCGCGGTCGGCGCTGCGCTCGGGCGACCAGACCTTGGCTCCGTGGAAAAGGTTGTTTCGTACCCGCCGCACCATCAACAGGGTCTGCTGCGACCTCGGGAGGTTGGCATCGGGCGCCGATTCTTGCCACTCGATATGTCCATCCCTGAGCACCTGCTTGCGGGGTGGCTCACGGAGCAGATATTCAACACATTCCTTAAAATCTTCCGCTTTCACGCGTGAAAAGTGCCACGCTATATCGATTGCGAACTTGTCCCAGTCGGCTTCGACGGATTTTTGACCGCCCTTTGCGAATCCCGAACACTTCAACGCGTATTCACAACGAGCAAACGTGCCTAGAAACTCGTAGGTCAATTGCTCCGGGAGCGGCACGTGGGGGAATACCATCTCGTCTCGCACTTTGTTTTCCTACCCGAGATTGCGCAACGCACGCGTCAACTTTTGATGTGCCTCTTGCAATTGAGTGTAGGCGTAGGGCAGGTTGCCGCCTTTGCCAAGTTCGCCCGCCACAGCGTTTTTTGCGGACTCAATCGTTCGAAGCACGTCTTTCAGATCGTGCGCCACGTTTTTCTGCTGATCCATGATTCGCGTCCCTTTTTCCGGGGTCAATCGTTCAGCCAGTTTTCGAGCTTGACACCCGGATAGCTGGTGAAGTCTTTTGTGTTGTTCGTGACAAGCACAACGTCGAGCGCAACCGCATGTGCGGCGATCAACTTGTCTAAGTGGTCCTTCTTGCGCTCCCGCGTAGCCTCACGAATCGGACCATAGGCTACTGCCGCCGCCGCATCAAACGGAGTCACCGGAATGTCCTCAATCAATGCGGCGAGGTTCCGCCGCTCTTTCGCCCGGTTGTCAGAAACCACGACGCCGTATTCAAGCTCGGCATATGTGATAGCGGACATCACCACGTCACCGACGAAGCACTCCGCGAAACGCTTTGCTACGCGCTCAGGCTGGTTCTTCATCAGGTAGATGCACATATTGGTGTCGAGCATGAAGCGCGGCATTACAGGCCCTCACGTTCAGCTTGCTCCTGCTCACCACGCCCCTCAGCCATGAAGTCGGGACCGAACCTGGCAAACTTCTTGAGCACGCCAATCAGCGGTCGGCGGGCAGGGCGAATACGGATTTCGTCACCTACGCGCTCAATTTCAAGTTCAACATCGCTGCGCTCATAGGCAAGATCGGCGGGGATACGAACGGCCTGAGAGTTGCCATTCCTGAAAACTCGAGTCGTCTGCATGTCATCCTCTACTGCGTGTGTACGATGGATGTACTATAGACCAGTTTACGCGCAATGTAAATACGAGTGTGTACATTGACGCAAAGCTCCAGCTGTTAGTGAGCCGGTTCAAGTCTAATTTGTTCGGCTCGGGCCGCGCCGGATGCTCGCGTCAAATGGCTCTCATAACACTTCGCAAAACATCTGCCGTAGCTTTTTATCGGACACGGCCAGATAGGGCCGAACGTGGTCCAGTTCGGCATGGCCTAGAAGCTGCTGCGCCGTTTCAATATCGTGGCCTTGCTCAACGAGGTTACTGGCAAACGAGCGTCGGCCCGAATGGGACGATCCACCGCGTATCCCCGCATCCCTGTAGAGCTTTGTGACGTGGGACTGCAAGCTGTCACACGCAGAGTAATCAACCTGCTCCCCGGCCTCGTTTATGCGGCGCTTGGTGTTCATCGCAAACTTGCGACCCTTGCCAGCAAGGACCAGGCAACTTGACGGCGCGAGTCCGCGATAGCGCTCCGCGGTTACCCGGAAACAGCTGTTCCGCAAGCGCCCCTACGGGCCGCGGATCGAAAAGCGTGAACGCGTCGAACGCAACGGCACCTAGTCGTTCTCGCGCCGATGTCGAAATTGCGCTTTTCCCGCTGGCAGAAAAGGCGAGCGTGGTCGTAACGGCGAACGCCGTGCCTACAAAGGCACGGCGTTTGTAACTGTCAGGGATGGACATGAAGAACACCTGATAAAACGTGAGCGGCTCTCAGTAAGTTCGGGGCACGCTGGGGGAGCCTTGAGACAGCAGCTCTCCCAGAACCGAGGTTACGCAAGGCGACGTCACACAATGGTCACGTCCCGAGACGGGACCCGTCGGCGAAGACCTGCTTCCATGTCAGTACGCGCACCGAGCGGCGCAAGCCAGTCGGCCAGAATGGATCCTTCCGGACCAATTCATCGACCACACCGGGAGCATCCGCGTCGACCAGCCAGAGGCCGCCGGCCGGTGTGTCTTCATTCTGCCGCAGCGGCCCAGCGGCCTTGATCATCGATGCGTTTTTCGCGAGAAAGTCGAGGTGGGCTTGCATGTATTGGTTGCGCACCTCGGTCGCGCAGGTGTCGTTGTCTTCGAATAGAACCGCGAACAGCATCGTTGCATCTCCTTTCAGGTGGATGCGTCAAGCTTAGTGCGGCATCATGGCAGCCTCAAGCCGAAAAATTGCTGCTTCGACCTGCAAAAATGCCCGCTCTCGACTGGAATGATCTGCAGTACGTGCTCGCTGTCGCCCGCGATGGTTCCTATGCCAGGGCCGGGCGGCGGCTGAAAACCGACCCCACAACAGTAGCGCGCCGGGTGCGCTCGATTGAATCGGCGCTAGGTGCGAGATTGTTTGAGCGTGCGATGGACGGTCAAATGCGCCCGACCGAAGCCGGCGAAGTCGTGGTCGTGCGTTCGGAGATTGTCGAGGCACAGATTTGCGGTCTGAATGCGGTCGTCAAAGGCGCTGATGCTGCCGTCCGTGGCTCGGTGCGCGTGACTTCCGTGCCGATCCTCGTCAATCGGGTTCTGATACCTGCGCTGCCCAAATTGCTCGTGCGATACCCCGATCTGCGAATCGATCTGATTGCCGATTCGCGTGACCTGAATTTAACCCGTCGCGATGCTGACGTCGCAGTGCGTCTCGCCCGACCGGGGGAAGAGGTCGGTAATGGCGTGTTTGCCCGTCGAATCGGATTGCTCCGTTATGCCGTGTATGCGTGCGCGTCCCAAAAGGGCGACCCGCACGAACTTCCGTGGGTTACCTATGAAGACGGGATGGCACATATTCCACAGGCGAAGTGGATCGGCAATGCAGCCGTGCGCGGTGCCGGCTTCGCGGCCGTGGCGGTCAACGACGCTGAACCCCTTCTGCAAAGCGTCCAAGCCGGACTTGGACGCTCGCTACTGCCCTGTATCGTCGCCGATCGTATTTCGAGCATTGTGCGTGTCGAGGTTGACGGTGGTTCGCTGCTCGAGAGGGAAATCTGGACGCTGACCCATCCGGATGTCCGTCACCTAACACGTGTATCGGCGGTGCTCGATTGGATCGAAGCCACCCTATGCGAGCGCGAAGCATAATTGAGCCCTGGGTTCACTCGCACATAAAATCCCTTTCCAGGAAGCGCTGCGATACGACGATCATGAGCGATTGCAGACCGACACCGACACCGACGTTATTCCATGGTGGGCTGCCTGTAGATTCGAAGCCTCTACTATCTACTACTGTGCATTTCGACAGACAGCACCGCAGCCGCGATGTTCGCGTCAGCGGCGGTTGAGTCTCCAGAAGCCGCCATTCGAACGATTAGCGCCGTAGGTCCGCAGTGGGTCGCGTGCCGCCGGTCGACATCGGGCACTGTGCGGCCAGTTTGAGACGTTCGACATGGCACCCTAAATCGTTAACAATCGGCGGTGGTGTCATAAAAGACCAGCCAATCATTTTTTGTAGAAGTAAAACATGCGGCAGCGAACCCCTTACCCGTTTCCGGAGAAAATTGTGCTCGCCGGAGAATTCGTGGCCTTGGAGCCACTTTCTGCCGAGCATCTGGATGACCTTTGGGCTGCCGCCTCGCGAAGCGATCGCAGCTTCGATCACCTGCGCTATGGACCGTTCGAAACGAGGGCGTCTCTGTCGCAGGTCGTTCAAGACCTTTCGTCCCGTGATCATCAGCCGTTTTGGGCCGTCCGAGATTCAGGAACCCGGGAGGTGAACGGTTGGCTTTCACTGTGTGATGTCTATCCCCAGGACGGCGCTATAGAAATCGGAAGCATCTGGTTTTCCGCGCTTATGCAGCGATCACGCGCCTCGACCGAAGCGATCTTTCTGTTGATGCGATATGCACTGGACGCTCTTGGTTACCAACGGTTGGTTTGGCGATGCAGTGCACGAAACGCAGCCTCCATCGGGGCGGCGCAACGCTTTGGCTTTGTTCACGAGGGAGTGTGGCGTCAAGCAATTCTGATCAAGGGACATCAAGTGGACCTTGCATGGTTTTCCATACTCGCCGAAGAATGGCCAGCCCGACGCCGGGCAATAGAAGCATGGTTGCGCAAGGAAAATTTTTCTCCCGATGGTGTGGCGTTGACTCGCTTAAGTCGTGACGCTAAATCTGAACTGCGTTGCGACACGGTGTAGTTGGGTAGCTGCGGTATGTCCGCTGCGGAAGCTCGGCGCTGACCGGTGTCCGCCGTCGTGGGGCGCCGGGTATCCATCTCTATGCGGCCAGAACCGGCCGGTCGACACAGGTGGGAGAATCGCCGACAATCTGAATCGATCCCCAGCCCCGGATCGCTGTTCCAACGGTTGCTCCGCGCGCATTTTTTGGGCGGACCAATGCGAATACGCACTGGAAAGGCTCAACAGATCATCGCATTGCTCGAAGAAATTTCCCTCATGCCCGGGCTTGACCTGGTTCACCACATTGAAAAATGACCGCTAGCAACTGGCATTCAAAAGTTAGCTTCGAACCACCCACGCGAGTTATGAATATTTATGATTAGTCACCCCGCATTCAAGGCTCTACCTAGCTTGGGACAGTTCGCCAAAAATGGTATGTGGGAAAAGGCATGGGAATTTCCGCAACATACGCGTCCAATCCAGGCACAAGTAAGTGACTATCTTGCAGGCGCGACAGAGATTGCATTCGAAGCATTCTTTGGTGACGCTTTCTTCGGGGCGCGATTTTATGGGGAGACCCAAGACGTTGTGCAATTTGCGTCTTCTTGTGTTGATGCACTATGTGCAGCAACGGATGGTGCGAGTTTTTTTTCACAAATTTCACGAATCAAATACCTGAGTGGTTTTGGTCAAGAAATTTCGTTCGCAGAAGTTGGTGCGGTTAATTCGTGGCAATCGGTGGGCTCACAGAATATTGGTTCCCCGCGAGAGGCACTGCGAGACTTTAATGCTCTTTGGTCTACACTCACATCAACTGCGTTGGCGCGTAACACATCGCACGCCAAAGCAGTTGAGCTTGCAGGACTATCGCCGATTCATCATTGGTTCGCCTTGCCAATATCAGCCACAGAGCCTCCGTTCGCGCTAAATCGAAACCTGTTGTTCAATGCCCTTCAATCGGCCCAATGACTAGTAATCACAGTGGAGACTGAAACTGCTTTTGTATTCTGAATGTCAACTCTGGAGCAAGTCGAAGGTCGCGTCAGGGTCGCCCTGTGCCTGTCGTCGTCGGACGGAGTGCGGCCGCGAGCAGTCATTCGACATCGGTATCCAGATGGGCGACAATTAATCTTCGCTCCCCTATAGCGTAATCACAACGCTTGCCCCGGCCATCTCGCCGTCATACAGCCCTGTTCACTGCACGCTCGACGTGAGCAATCACACGCTCTTGAAAAACAAACTCATCCTGATCACGCTTGCGAGCTTATTAGGGGTTCCGCTAGCACATGCGCAAAGCAGCACGACTTTAATCGGACTGCGCGAGGTTTATTGGAGATACGTGGCTGACCCGAGTGGCGAGGCTGTGTTCAGGTACATGTCACACTGTCAGCAGTTTGGACTGCGGGGAGCTGAGGACATCGACCCATTTCGATACCCGTTTTTCTTGCAAGAGACCGGTTCGATTTCGTCAACCGATAACCGGCTCGGCGCGATGGCCACTATGCACGTGCAGCAAGGGCCCAACGGCATGGTCCAAGAGATGTTTTCGACGCTACTTGTCAAATGACATAAAGTTGTCCACTCCCGCGGACCAGTTTATAAGGCGCAGCGGGCCGCGCCGGACGATTTGATGTCGATTTCGATCGCCATAAATTTGTCCATTTTGCTGAATCTGACCTAAAGTAGACTCATGTCGCTGGTCCGGAATTGCATCGTGAACCCACCCGAACCCCTACCCGTTTCCCGACTGCCGAAGCAGACGCTTCATCATGTGTGGTCGCCGAAGCTCAAGCGTGCACTGGTGTTCACTTCGCTTGACCAGGTCCGGCTCTGGGTCATGCTCGAAGTGAATCCTGCTGTCACGACATACTGCGAACGTCCTGCCACCGTATCTGCTCAACATGACTGCCGCGTCGACTTCTGGCTACTGCGAGATGGCCGGCCTCAATATCTGGCGCTCGGACACACCGATAAACAGGCGCCTTCCGGGGACGGACCTCCCGCTGCTCTCTCCTCGCTGTCCATCGAGATCATCCGGTCAATCGATCTTGATGAGCATCGCATCTGGATCCAGAACTGGATGGCACTGTTACCTTATCTGAATACCGGAATGCGTCTGATTGACGTGTCCCTGGCCAGAGACGTCGTCAATTTCTTCGATCCGGAAGCCTCCTTTCTCGACCTTGAGCAGCACTTCGTGCGACACGATCCGGTCCTGATCCGCACCGCCGCTATTGCCGGCCTGCACGCGGGTCATCTCGTGAGCGCTGATCTGGTCGCTCAATCCTGGACGTTGAACTCACGGATACAGCAATATTCGAAAGCCGCCCATCATGCGGCGTAGCGATATCCCGGAACCGCTCACTGACGTTCGATTGTGGCCATCGGTGGATCCGCTTGCGCTCGATTCATCGCGACGGGCGATCTATCATCAACGCGAACAAGCCGTACTGGCTTACCTCAACGGTGTGCCGGTCGCGGATATCGTGCGAGCCCATAAAATCGACGCCAGCTTCCTCTCGCGATTGCTGGCGCGTTGCCTTGGCGCACACACCGACGGCCGGATCAACGGCTTCCGGGGACTCATTCCGCACGCGCGCGCTAAAGCCTATCGACGTAGCAAGCGGGCGGATCGTCGAACATCGCACGGTGGCTTGAGTGGCGCAGTCGGTCAACTGTTCGAACGCCTGCCACAACTCCCCCGCATCATCGAACGGCAGATTGGCAGCCACCGCCTGGGACTGACGCGAACAGATCGGCTGTACGGCTTGACCGAGACGCACTCCAGGTTGATCGCGGCATGCCTGGACGCCGGGTTGACTGAGGCGGACTACCCGCTTAACCAGGACACGAAGGGATATCGCTCTTTCGCAAGGTGGGTCAAGCGCCGGCTCGAGGATCGTATCCCTCTGCGCATGCCCCGTGACAATGGCGCCTGGGAAGCGACGGCCAGACCATTCTCCGTGGTCGAACTTGACGGCCACAAACTCGACCTGCGGCTGCGCGTGCGCTTCACCGAACCCTCCGGTGTCAGTGTCGATCTCGAAACCGAGCGCCTGTTTGTGATAACGATGATCGACGTCTGCACCCGCGCTGTGATTGGATGGCATGTTGTTCCGGCATCCGAATATGATCACCATGACGTGCTCGCGACGCTGCAAGACGCGCTACGTCCGCGGCGCAAACGTGATCAGCTCACGATTCCCGGTCTCAGCTACCGGGAAGGCGCGGGATTTGTCTCCGAGCTGCCTGAACTGGCCTACGCCTGCTGGGACGTCCTGAAGGTCGACAATGCGGCCTCGCACCTGACCGAAGAGACCTTCACTCCCGTTTGCGAGTTCGTCGGCTGCCGGATGGAAGCAGGCCCGGTTGGTGAACCGACGGGGCGCCCCTTTATAGAGCGCTTTTTCCTGACGCTGACCGACCGGATGTCCCGTAGGGTACACGGCACCACAGGACGCCACCCCAATGATCCCGCCGGCAAGAAAGGCCGGCAAACGGCTGTCGATCAGCTGATCACGATTGACGAGCTCGAAGAGCTGCTGGATGTCACCATCGCCAACTACCACTGTACGCCGCACGATGGCCTGAATGGACGAACTCCGCTTGAAGCGCTCCGCCTGTCCCTTGCGCATCACGCTGTCCCGGTTCGAACCCTGCCGACTTTCCTGCGTTCCCGGTTGCATCAGCTTCAGTCGGTCCATCTTTGTACGGTCCGCGGTAGCGTCGCGAGCGGCACCGCGCCTTATATCAGCCTGTATGGCGCGCGCTACAGCAGCGAAGTCCTCCAGCGAACAACCGGGCTGTTGCGTCAGTCTGTTCGGGTTTATCCAAATCCCACCGACATGCGTGAAGCATGGGCGTATCTGACCAATGGGGCGGAGCTGGGTCGGCTGAGCGTACTCGACGGCTGGCGGTACAGTCGTCATACCTTGCGCCTGCGCCAATTTATTTTGCGTCAACGCCGACTCGGCCGGTTCGTTTTCTCTGGTGAACAGGATCCGGTTCAACTACTCTCGAAATCGCAGCGTCACCGATCCAGACGCAGCCGCAGGGACGCGACAGTGATGATGCAGCTCGCACAGATGGAAGCGCCCGCCCATACAGACGATCCCTCCGTCGCCCGATCGAAGCGATCAGAAGACGATCAGACCTTGATCGACTTCGGTGATCTCACCGTCCAGAACCGATGATGCGAGCAGATCCATGCCTACTGTCCAGCAGCGACCCGCAAGTCTGGAGAATCATCCGATCGGCCGTCGTACCTATCGAATCCCGACACCATCGATCGCGGCCTTTCGAACCCTGATCGACGAGTGCCTGCTGCTGTACATCACGGGCGCGCTGATCCACGGGCGACCGCGTATCGGGAAGACCTATGCTATCGAGTTCATTCGTCGTGATCTTGAGCGACGACACCCCAGGTTGTCCATCTACAGGTTGCGCTGCACCCGTTCACAGACACCCTCCGAAAACAGTTTTTTCTCAGCCCTGCTGCACGCTGCAAATCATCCGGCGCAAAGCGGTGCCTCCCGGGCTGCCCTGCGCGGACGGCTCCTGCACAAGCTCAGACAGGTGGCCGATTCAAAGGGTGATGAGCGGATCGTGATGTTTGCCGACGAAGCCCAGAATCTGCATGAACTTCACTATGAATGGTTGCGGGATCTGCACGATGAACTTGAAAACAACGGATTGCGCCTGTTCGTGTTCCTGGTGGGTCAATCCCAGCTGGTCGCACAGAAATCTGCCTTTCAGGCTCAGGACAAAGGTCAGATCGTCGCGCGATTCATGGTCGAAGAGCTGGCGTTTCGCGGCATCAGCTCTGCGGCGGAATGTCGGGCCGTTTTGAAAGCATACGATCAGGGCGAGTATCCTGAGGCATCCGGTTGGTGCTACACACGCTTCTACGTTCCTCAGGCTTATGACGCCGGCTTGCGTATGCTGGACTCGGCCAGCACCCTGTGGCATGCCTTCGAGGATGCCCATATCAAGGCGCAGCTGGACGGACCGGTCGAAATCCCCATGAAATATTTCACCGCAGCCGCCGAAGCCTCCCTGCTTGTCAGCAGTGCACACGATAGTCCAACGCTAACCTTCGATCCCCCTTTCTGGACATCGATGGTCGAACGCAGCCGGTACGTCCTGGCACAAAAAGCCGGCGGCGCCGCGTTGTCCGCGATCAGCCAGTGAGTTGAATCATGCGCCAGGCCCTCCATGAAGGTGGCGAAACACCGATCCTCTGGCAGGCAGCGGACACCGCCGAAGCGCGCTACACGGCACGGCCTGAATGGAGCTCCGCCGGCGAATCCATATGGATGCGCCTGTCAAAGTTTTCGTTATGCAACCGGTTAACGTTGCACGAATTATCCGATCTGATCCTCCTCCGGGCGCCGGCGGACATCCCCACGAACGGTCTGGATCTGCGTCGCGCCGACCGGTTCGAGCCAACGCGCCTGGGCGATCTGCTACAGATATCTGCCTCAGACGTAGCAGCCGCGTTTTGTTACGGCACCCCTGGGCTCGTTGTCGCAAGCACCGAGCTGCGTTACTGCCGCGAATGCCTCCAGCAGGGTTTTCATGCAACATGGTTTCAGTGGCGCTTCATTTCGCGTTGCCCCCTGCATCAACGCTCCCTCAGGCGCGGCTGCCCCCGGTGTGCAAAACCAATTCGATACGCGCTCCACGGTGACATGGCTGAACATCCACTTGCGTGCGCACAATGCGGCGGGAAATGGGTGCCGGCGCTGCACCTGCCTGCTGGGCAATGCACGCCGATATCGGGGGATCCTGCCCGGAATCTGCACAGGTGGCAGACATGTATTGCCGAATCCACCGTGCGTCTTTCCAGACTCCCACGTCGAAAGCACGACTCCCTGACGGGCCAGTTCGTAGCAGTACCAGACAATCGCGCAGCATCGGTTCACCGCACGGCGCACCTGCACATGTCGAACCGTCTTTACGAGGCGCCGCCGCCGACTATGATGGAACTCCTGGCAAGACCACCCCACCCCTGCACTGGCACACCCATTCCGCAACCTGATCTGGCCGCGTCCAGCCGACCCCGCCTCGGCCAGATAAACCGGCCTCATTTCACGCAACGATTTCTTGCGCTCGAATCGGCGCTCCTGCAATTTCGGGACGCGTTTTTTGGGCACGCGCTTCGCAACATCGATATGCTGACCTGGCATACCCTCTGCCGTCAGCATTTCGCCATCGCCACCAATGCCGTCACTGTCGAAACGGCAGTGGCCATCGGCTGGCATCTTAGCTGGTTCGGCCTCGTTCGCACATGCAGCCGCGTCCGCGACCTCTCCTCGCCTGCACTGGGTCTGTCAGGATGGCTCGCACATAGCCCGGATCGACCGCTTGCGATCCCATACACCACGTGGACCGACCAGTTGATAATCTGGCTACAGCAGGATCTCACTACGTCAGCCTGGATATGGCGTCGCCTTGAGTCCTTCATGAGACCGTACAGGTCCTATCTCCTGCATCCGGCTCTCGCACGCCCGGCTGACCTTGCCGCATGGCGCTCGGATCAGCATCACATCGCTTCTTAACACTGAGCCGGACTACTTTACGTCAATTTAACGATAATCCATTGATTGATATAAATATAAACGGATCAAATCTTTCCAGATTCATCGACTAGACGCTTTTAGGTCACTTTTCGGACAACTTTAAGGCGTTTGACAAATACTTTGCTCGGTCCCTACGAGGACATCGCCCGGCCCACCGTCGTGACGGCGAACGACTACCCGGCGGCGTCGACTTTTACAGTTCATACGCATCGCCGCGGGCAGTTTGCATTCGCTGCCTCCGGGACGATTAGCGTGTTTACTTCGCGTGGCAACCTGGTCGTTCCGCCACAACGGGCGTGCTGGATACCCGCGGGCATCGCTCACCAGATGCATATGCGCGGTCCGGTGACCATGCTGAACGCGTTTTTTATTCCTGAAGCCGCCCGCATTGCGGGACTACCCGACGACTGCCGGGTACTCGGCGTGTCGCCCTTTCTGCGGAATCTTTTGCTGGAGGCCGTGGACTTGCCGGCGCTCTACGAACTGGATGCACGGGCGGGCAAAATCATGTCCCTGCTGCTGGATGAAATTGCCGCCATGCCGTCGCTCTCGCTCAATACGCCGTTACCCGAAGAACCTCGTCTGGCGCGCCTGTGTCGACACCTGATCGATCATCCGTCGCTTGCTGTCGATATCGACAAGATGGCCGCCGACGCGGGCCTGAGTCGGCGTACCTTCACGCGGCTGTTCCGGGCTCAAACAGGGGTGAGCTTTACGGAGTGGCGTCAGCAGGCCTGTTTGCTTGCCGCTATCAACCGTCTCGGCAACGGAGAGTCCGTCACGCGCGTTGCACTGGATCTCGGCTACGGCAGTCCGAGTGCGTTTACTGCGCTATTCCGGCGCGTACTTGGCGCGTCGCCCACTCACTATCTCGAGAAATAGCGAAGCGGTGTCCAATCGGGTTGCGTAGCGCGTGCCTGTCATTGGCGCGGATCGAAATCGAACTCCAACCGGATACGAAGGCCCATTGTTGCTGATGTCGCCAATCCGGTTACCGTCCAGGTAGTAGTACCGCTCCGTTACCGTCAGGGCGCCGCCTGCAGCAACGTCATCGCGCTGCAGTACCTGGCCATGCGCATCGGTCGTATAGCTGATCGTGTGGTCTGCGGTGGTATCTGTCAGGGGCCTGCCCTGACTGTCGGTTCCGTGAACAATAACCTGCTGCAGGTGTCCATTGACGTCGTAGCGGAAGTCCGACATCCCGGTTCCCCAGCGCCACGCATTCGGGTTCGTCAGGTCGCTCCCGCGCGACACCGATATCGAATTAGCTGAATCTACATACGACAAACCCGGCTCACGCCGGGTCTGTCGCTTTTCGTCATCGTCAGAGTTGTTCGGCTAGCTATCACCGTGTCGCCAACATTCAATATCCGAGCGTGCTAGTGCCATCGCACGATTACACGCAAACACTGCTATTGCTGATGTAATGACAAGAAGTGATTGATTCGCTCGAGGGTCGCGGAATCAATGGAGGGATTCTGAGACGCGTTCTGCATGACACCTATGAGCTTAGCCTTCGTAATCGCATCTTTTTCGCCATTGATGATCCGATTCAACATCCAGGCCGTGTGCGCAGTGGGCCGACGCTGCACCGATTTAAGCAATTCCTCCTCGTACCCGCGCCGGTAAAACTTCTCCACAAAGTGCACTAGCGGTCCCGGCAGCCCGAAATCCCAATCCGGATGACTCTCCATAAAACGGAGAATCGGATCAAGCATCTCCACGCCCGGAGAGGAGGACGATAGCGAATCAATCAGCGCCGCCGTGAGCTCAATGATGTCATCCGACTGCGAAATTGCCGCGAGCTGGTTAATGAGGTCTATCCTGTTCATTTCATGAATCCCCAATTCCTTGCGTGCTCAATTGCCCACGCCTCAAATCTGTCAATTGTCACCCTTGGTGTCGAAGGAAGCCGTTAAAAAGGCCGGGAAGTAGGCACGCAGCGGGGTATCGTTTTCCTGTCTACGAGACGGGAGGCAACATGCGCTGCACAGTCATTCGTGAGTCGATGATGGCGATGGAGCGGTGGTCCGGCGCGTTGAGGTAATGCGGCTTCAGGGCTACGGGGAATCCGGCATCGGGGGCGTGGGACTGTCCGGCAGCAACGTCCGTCGTGGCCCTGGCAAGGAACTTCCCGGCCTTTTTAACGGCTTCCCTCAACACTAGCCATAAGCATTAGTAAAGCCTTCATGCGTGACCGTAGGCCCATGCGCCGGCCGTTCCTAGTGCCTCCCTGAATGCCTCGCGGCCGCTTCCGGCAAGCCAGGAACGGAAGGATTGCAGATCGGGGGTTATCTCCCGCAAAGCGTCAAGATCTGCCTTGCCCGCGAGGCGTCCTTCGTCCAGCAGTTCCGTTAGTTTCCTGAGGAAGTGGTTAGCCTCCAGGACTTCGTCAGAGAATCGAGCGTAGGTAATGGGGCGACCGGCCGCCTCCGTAAATTGAGCTTCCAGGTCCCGCCCCGTGACCGTATCGCTCGCGATTTCGAGTGTCTTCCCGCCAAATCGCACCGGATCCGCAAAGATTGCGGCAACGAACTTGCCAATGTCTTCTACTGCGAGAAGTTGAATCCGCTGATCCGGCTTCGCAAAGAAGTTGAAGCGCCCTTCGTCCAGCCCGAAGCCCGGCATTACCAACATTTCCATGAAAGTCGCTGGCCGAATGATGGTCGCGGTAATTGGCAACGCACCGATATGTGCCTCGATGCGGGCCTTGCTGTCAAAGTGACCCATTCCGGTCAACTGGTCGCCGACGGCGTTGCTGGAGGTGTAGACGATGTGCTTGACCCCGGTTTCGACTGAAAGATCAGCGATGGCGGCGCCGAAGCACACCTCATCCTCGTCGCTCACAACGCCTCCGGGTGAACTCGGTTGGACGCTAAAGACGCCGTGGACACCATTCATCGCAGCTCGGATAACGTCGGTGTGTGCGAACGTGCCTTCCACGAGCTCGACGCCCGCGTTGCGAAGCGCCACCGATTTTGATGAAGCTGGATTCCGAACGAGCGCGCGAACGGGCCAGCCCGCCTTCAGAAGCGCAGTGGCGACCGATCCGCCCTGCTGGCCGGTCGCGCCGAAGACCAGGATCGACTGTTTGCCATCAGACATAAAACACCTCGTGTTTGAACAAGGGTTACCAATATATACTCACGCGCAACCGGTCGGAAGACGGCACATTTTTCAACCTCAGGCACACGGGTGATACGCTTGGACAAATCGATAAACGGCCGACGCTACACCGAAACCGAGCAAGGCCCCCGTTTCGCACCGTGCGCTCCCCATAGCGTTCTCGCGCGGCTTGGTGACAAATGGACTATTCTCGTCATGTCGCACCTTGCAGTGGCACCCGGGCACCAGCTCCGCTTTTCGACACTCAAGAGCGGTATCGAGGGGATCACTCAGCGCATGCTGACGCTGACCCTCCGCAATCTGGAGCGAGACGGGCTGTTGATACGCCATTACTTCCCCGAGGTGCCGCCGCGCGTCGAGTATGAGCTGACGGAAATGGGCGCAGGTATGCTGCCTGCCCTCGAGGGATTTACATCATGGATCAGGGACAATTGGCCTCGCATTGAGGATTGTCGTCGCGTCTATGATGAGTCTCGGCGATGAGGCAATCAGACTTCAATCGAGTCCAACGTCCACCAGTCGCCCAGTTGGAATGGACGCCAGTCTTGCAGCAGATCACGAACGACCGTTGTTGCTGTTGAGGGAAGCCGTTAAAAAGGCCGGGAAGTTCCTTGCCAGGGCCACGACGGACGTTGCTGCCGGACAGTCCCACGCCCCCGATGCCGGATTCCCCGTAGCCCTGAAGCCGCATTACCTCAACGCGCCGGACCACCGCTCCATCGCCATCATCGACTCACGAATGACTGTGCAGCGCATGTTGCCTCCCGTCTCGTAGACAGGAAAACGATACCCCGCTGCGTGCCTACTTCCCGGCCTTTTTAACGGCTTCCCTCAACACCTGTCGATCAGTCCCAGATCCTGTCGCTGCCGGCAAGCCTCGCCTCACTGGAAGAGTGGCAGTGCCGGTCATCGGCCGCGGCCTGGATTTCGTCGAGCAGCCCGGCCATCAGATCGCCCAGCTCGTCGTCAGTTTCGTACGGCACCTTCAGTTCGTATTCATTGCCGGATATTTTTCGTGCCTCGTAGTCCTCGAGGATCCAGTGCTCGATGTGGCCGATCACACGTGTACGGCCGCGGACGAATTTACTGTTGTTTTCGATATGCAGCGAAAGGACGACCGTCGCTGTGCGCATCGACGCGTCATCCTGCTTCAGGACAACAGACAGTCCATCGTTAGGTAGCCCAGGTCCTGGTTCAGTCATCGCATGGGACATCGGCACGGCCACCGGCGCCGGATCCAGCTTCCCAAAATACGCCCCCAGCTCACGCCGCATGCGCTGCTGCTCGGCGGTGACGTACACCGTCGTCGTCTGGACCGATGCATGCCCCATCACCCGCTGCGTCACATCGAGCGGCACACCGCTCGCCACCGTCTGGGTGCCGAACGTGTGACGGAACGCGTGCGGCGATGTACGCGTCAGCTGCGCGCGCTGGGATTCCGACAGATCCGGCATCCTTTTGAGCAACTCCCGCGTCATCCATGCAATCAGGCCGCGTGCGCCGCGCACCGAATAGCCCCCCTGTTCGCTGCTGCGATCGGTGGCGTCATCCGTGGACTGGTGTTCGGTGTCGGCGCCCTCCTCCGCTGCCGTGCCGAATTTTCGTTGCGCGCGAGGCGTCGGCGGAATCACCAGCGGCGCAATGAGCGCACGGGTCGAACCCGCGTCGCCGAAATCCTCGCCGCGGTCGGCCCAGTGTGCAGCGATCGCGGCCACACATGCCGCGCTCACCGGCACAATCCGCTCCTTGTTGCCCTTGCCGATGACGGCCAGCTGCCAGCTGTCCGCCATGTCTCCATCGGCCGGCAGTTGCTGCAGGCAATCGCGTGTCGCCGCGGCCGCCTCCGCAACACGCAGCCCGGAGTCACCCATCAGCAGCTGCAGCGCGTGCGCGGCCCGCCAGCGCGGCGCATCCGGCCCGTCGCCTTCGCACTGACCGGAAACGAACACACGGGTGCTTGCCCACAAGGTCGCCGGAAGCGCGCGCTCGATCTTCATCGCCGTCGCACGTTTGACAGGTCGAGGGTCACGCACCGCGCGCCATGGGTTGCCAGCGAGATAACGCACGTCGACGAACCAGTCGAACGCCGCGCGCAGTGCGCGGGTCGCGTAGCGCTGCGACGAGACAGACAATCCACCCGGTGCGAATGGCCGCCAGCGGCCGGACGCGCGCGCGACCGGCGGACCCTTGAAGCCGTCGCCGGGCGACGCCAGAAACGCCTTGTACGCCTCGCAGTCCTCGACGTTCAGCGACGCCAGCGCCGTGCCGCGCACGGTGACGGCCCACAGCAGCAGCCGTTCGAGTTCCCGCCTGTAGGCAAGCAGCGTCGAAGGCTGCTCAACATACCGGTTCAGGTAGGCGCGGATCACGTCGATATCGTGCTTCGCGTGCAGGTAGCACAGCCCCGACGCGCGGTTGGTGCCGGCGGCACCCGACAGCGCGAGCGGCACGTCGACGCGCTCGAGTGGCGCCAGCGCGGCCGGCGTCTCGCCGGTGGACACGGTGCCGGCCGGCACGAGCATCACGCGTGAAGTCGCCGGCGCAGCCTGAATGATCAGCGGATCCACGTCATCGACGTCGCTGGCGACGGTCACGCCGAGGCTCGCTTCGTGCCGGCGCAGCCAGGCGACCAGCACGCGGGCCCGCAGCAGTCCGATGCGCGGCACCGGCCGCCACCAGTTGCCGCCGCGGCGGTTGCAGAATGCAATCAGATCGCCCAGCGTCCGTAGAGCAAATTAAAGTCGTCACCTCGGGGAGTCCGACTGGCAACGCACCACGTGGCTGAGTTGACAGTTTTATTTGCAGTCCCAACAAAATACAGTCGTCAATTCGCATAAATCCGCATTAAATTCGTCAATTCACGGTCTAGACTTCGAATCCCGCTCGTAAGGTATTGATCAGATGGATAATTCCTTGCGCAGCGTCGAGCCGCTCGCGCTGACACGTCCACGCAACGCACACAGGTTCGACGCGTTCAGCCTGAAGCTTCAGCGACGCCTGACGCTCTATCGGCGCTGCGCGCTCGAAGCATGGCTGATGCTCGAATCCGATCCGGCTGTACACACATTCTGCGAACGCCCCGGCCTGGTCAGGCTGGACGGACAACGCCGTGTCGTCGATTTCTGGGTGAATTTTGTTGATCGCGAAGAGTTAGTAATCCTGCCTGATCCGGTGGTAATGGATGACGCCCGGCTGCAACTCGCAGTGTTCGACACTGATGCGCCACCCGTGCGGCGCATCGAGCCGGCCGAACTGGCGGCCGCGCGCGTCTGGATCGACAACTGGCAACGTATGCTGCCCGCACTCATCGCCACACGCGGCCTCGTACCGCCATCGCTTCTCAACGCGATCGAACGTTTCGTCGTGACACCACAATCGCTGCTCGCCATCGAGCGCGAGTTCTCAACTGGAGATCCCGTGCTCGCCCGAGCCGCAGCTTTCGGATTGTTGCACGCAGGACGTGTGCAGGCGCCGGAGTTGCACACGGAGACCTTGTCGCTGCTCACGCGGTTTGCCGCTGCCGAGGCCACATCATGAGTCGCCGCAAACCGGAGTTCCAGAAACTGGATCTTGCCACATGGCCGACGCTCGCCTGGACCGGGCTCGAGGCGTCTGCGCGCGAGCGCATCAAGAATTGCATCGTGGCCATCGAGCGCTACGCACGTGGCGAATCCGTCAAGGATATCGAGACAGCGACCGGCGTCAACCGTCGGCAACTCTACCGTCTGCTCGAGCGGGCCATCGCACAGCATCCCGACGGGCGTCTCTACGGATTCCGTGCGCTCATCGCCCATGCGCGTGTGACTGGATACGTGCGTGTGCGGCCCGTCACGGTGTGCGGCGAGCGCGGCAGTCGCGGCGCCGTCGGTGCGCTTTCGCAGTTGTTCGAGCGCTATCCGTTGCTGGCAGCATGGCTCATCCTGCAGATCAGGCAGCGCCGCATCAAGCTCGACCAGATTCCGGCCGACGAGGGGCTGCGCACACGCCTGCGCGGCTTGCAGGCACTGCACGCCGAATTCTTGCAGCAATGCCGGCAGTTGGGCCTGACGGCTGCCGATTATCCGTTCAACACCGTGGGTCACGCCATTCGCTCGCTGTCGGGTCGCGTCAAGGCGGAACTCCTGCGCGGTTTCGGCACGGCTGCCCGTGCGGCCGGCGCCTCCCATCTCAAGGGACTGCCGCGCCCGGACGAGGCGACCACGCCTGCGGCGACGCGCCCCTATCAGGTGGTCGAGTTCGACGGCCACCGGCTCGACATCCGGCTCAAGGTGGTTGTGCGCGATCCGCTGGGTTTTGCGCACGAATTCGAGATCGAGCGCGTGTGGTTGCTCGTAATCATTGACGTGTGCACGCGCATGGTGCTCGGCTATCACCTCGTACTGGCCCGCGAGTATAGCCGCTACGATGTGATCAAAACTGTCGAGAAAGCGCTCGAGCCTCATCATGTACCCACCTTCACGATCCCCGGCCTCGCCTGTGGGCCGCAGGATGGCTTTGCCTCCCAGCGCCTGCCGGAGCTCGCCTACGTGAGCTGGGAATGGATGAAGCTCGACAACGCAAAGGCAAACCTGGCGGCCGAAACACTTGCGGCGCTCTGCGAATTCGTTGGCTGTGCCGTCAACGCCGGACCGAAGCACAGTCCCGACGAGCGTCCCTACATCGAGCGCTTCTTCGGCACGATTGCGAGCCGCCTGTCCTCGCGTCTGCCTGGTTATACGGGCTCACACCCACGCGATCTTCGCCGCGCCCTCGCCGATCCCAAAGGCAACCTGCGCCTGTACGTTGCGCTCAACGAACTGGAGGAGCTCATCGAATACGCGATCGCGAGCTACCACGGTACGCCACACAGTGGTCTGAACAGCGTCACGCCGCTTGAGGCGATGGAATACTTCGTGCGCGGCAGGCAAACGCTGCTGACCTGGCTACCCGAGCGGCATCGCCGCACGCTGTGCCTGATGCAGTCGGCTCGCCGTTGTCGCGTTGCGGGCTACCTCGAACGTGGTGTTCGCCCGCACATCAATCTGTTCGGAGTGCGTTACACGAACGCGGTACTCGCCTGCAGCGCGCAGTTGATCGGTCAGACGTTGCACGTCTACATGAACGCTGATGATCTGCGCTGTGTACGCGCATTCCTTGCCGATGGCACTGAGCTCGGCGTGCTCGATGCCCAGGGCGCATGGCGGGTGATGCCGCACAACCTGACCTTGCGCAAGGAGATCCGGAAACTGCAAGGCAGCAAGCGTGCCCGAACCATCCCCGGCGCCAACCCGATCGAAGCATATGTGCAGACCAAGCTCGTCGCAGCGAAGAAAACACGCAAGGCCGCCTCCGAGCTCGCGCAGGCTGCACGCATTCTCGCCGGCGCGCCCACGGTGCGTACGCCGTCAGGGCCGGTGACAATGACCGGGGTGGCCGTGTCGGCAACGCCGCCCATTTCAGCAACAAACACGGACCAGCCGGTCGCCGATGCTGTCTGTCCTGAGCCGGTCCGACCGCGCAAGCTCGGTATCGGTACCGGCCAGGTTTTCTGACCCCGTCGTTTGCATGGGAGATCGTCATGTCGCTCCACGTCCCACGCCCTATCGATCCGTCTCTGCATCCGCTCGTCACGGGTAACTACCGTATCGCCACGCCCGCGATCGAGACGCTCTACGACCTCGTCGGGCGTTGCCTGCGCTACCGCATCATGGGCGCACTCATCTACGGTCCACCCCGGATCGGCAAGACGCGCGCCATCGAGTATGTACGCCTGCTGCTCGCGCGTGAGTATCCGAAGATGACGAGCTACCACGCGCAATGTGAACACAAGCCGCGGCACGCCGAGGGGCCATTCTTCGCGAACCTGCTGGAGGCTATCGGCGACCACGACCCGAACGCCGGCAGCAATCCAGCCAAACGCATGCGCGTTTCGCTGCGCATTCGCGAAGCGGCCGCCCGCGCCGGTAGCGGTACCGTACTTCTATTTTGCGACGAGGCACAACGCTACAACGAGAACGAATACGAATGGTTGCGCGATGTGCACGATGCGCTCGACCGGCAGCAGATCAGGCTTCTCACCTTCCTCGTCGGCCAGCAGGAACTGCTCGCACAGAAGACTGCGCTGCAGATCGCCCGCAAGACGCAGATAGTCGCGCGCCTGATGGTCGAAGAGCTTGCGTTCTACGGCATCCGTGATGCCGGGGATGTTGCCACGTGCCTGAACGGCTACGACCAGACCGCCTATCCCGAGGGCACGCAATGGAGCTTCACGCGCTTTTACGTGCCGCAGGCTTTTGATGCCGGCTATCGGCTCGTCAACGATGCGGCCGTATTGTGGAAAACCTTCGAGGCAGCTCACCACAAGGCAAGTCTGCCGGGCAACCTCGAAATCCCGATGGAGTCGTTTGCGCGCGCCGTCGAGATTGCCCTCAAGGATAGCGAACTCAAGGATGCGCCGGGATATTGCCCCGAGGCCTCCTTGTGGGCCCACGCAGTTCACCACTGCGGCTATGTCCAGTCCCGTCATGCTATCGGTCGCGTGCTCGCCCCTGCGTGAAGGCGCGACGCTCAGCCCGCTGCGCTTTCCGATTCTCACACTCGACGAGCGGCAACTGACACCCGCACTGGGCTACGTCTTCGACATCAGGTGGCTGATGCCAGGAGAATCGATCATATCCATCCTGTGGAAGTTCGCACGCGCAAACGGACTGCCAGGCCATGTGCTTGTCCACCTGATGGGGGTTGACGTCGACCCCTACGAAGGCGTCGAGCCGATGCGCGATATTATCGACGTGAGGCGCGTGCGCCGCATGCTTCGCCTGCCCGCGAAGGTGTTGCACGCCTCACTCCTCGACGCCGGCCTGCACGGACGCTACCACCCGGTCCTTCGATATTGCCGTCAGTGCGCGGGACGAGGCTATCACAGCGTGACGTATCAGATGTTCAGCGAATATCGCTGCCCAGCGCATGGACGTGCGCTGGAAACGCGATGTCGGCATTGTGGAGGCGAGACGCCCTACATCCTGAATGCGAACCTCGTAGAGTCACCGTATCGTTGTGCCTGGTGCCGTACGCTCTACAGCTATGGATATCCTCCATCCCTGTCGACAAAGCCCGTCATGCGCAAGGCGCATCGTACCGCTATCTCACGGCGCTTTTATGATCGCATCTCAGGCAGCTTCGGCCTCAGCAACGACGACCACGAAGGTTGTCTGGGCGGGCGACCGACACGATCACGATCGCTATCATCGTGAACGACGACACGTATAGCAGCAATCCCCGTTTCACCACCAACCGGCCAGGACCCTACCCGCTGTTGACACCCGCGCGGTGCGTTGTCGGTGACAACTTTATTGCGCTTGAACCAACCTGTTGAATTTACGGATGTTCTGGTCGATCTGACCGCGCTGGTGTGTGAATTGACGACTTTATTAGCGAAGTTGTGACAACTTTAATTCGGTCTACGCTTGCTGCACATGCCGGCGAGCCGCCCAGCACCGTATGAGCCGTAAAAACGTGCATCGTTTCGTCGCCTCGACGCATCCTGGTCCCTCACCCTTTCGGCAAGCCCCAGTCGGTACCCACAAAGAACCGGGCTGTATTAGCAGAATTAACGTACCTATTAGCGGAATTAACGAACCTCAACACGAAGCCGTTAAAAAGGCCGGGAAGTAGGCACGCAACGGGGTCATTTCCCTGTCTACGAGACGGCAGGCAACATGCGCTGCACAATCGTTCGTGAGTTCGCTGATGGCGATGGAGCGGTGGTCCGGCGCGTTGAGGTATGCGGCTTCACAGGGCTACCGGGAATCCGGCATCGCGTGCGTGGGACTGTCCGGCAGCAACGTCTGTCGTGGCCCTGGCAAGGAACATCCCGGCCTTTTTAACGGCTTCCATGGCTAGCAGAATTTGCGAGCCTCAACAACAAAGGCGAGGTCCATGCAGATACTCATTGAGAGACCTGCTCTCCATTGCCTTCGTGACGTAGTCGTGACCAACTGACAAAGCCTGCAACAGATCCAGAGACATTCATGGTGTGGTGGAAAGACGATCAGCAAGCCGGAAAGGAAGCGGCTTTTCACCCAGTAGTGAAAGCTGCTGCTGCATCCAGGCGATTTCCTGGACCTCCTCGAACTGCTCCGAATAGGCAAGCGAGCGCACCAGGTAGGACTCCGCATTGAGGGCGGCGTAGCGCAACATCGGCAGGCCGCCCTGGTGATGCCGGATCATCAACTGAAGAAACTGCACATCAGCCTGTTTCCCCCTGGCCTTGCGAAACGCTGTCATTTCATCGACGCTTGCGAGTCCCGGCATCCCGACATCCGGGCCGCACATCGCTCGAAACGAGGTCCAGAGTACCTGATCACCTTTGCCAGTCGGCAGCATCCAGGACATCTTGTAGTCTTTCGGCAGTTCGTCTTTCCCCCATATCTCCAGCCAGCCTCTCATCTGCCCGATCTGTATCAACTGGTTGCTGATGATCGCCTCTGCAATATTCTTTTCCTGCGGCGACGTGCTCGTATCGGCGATACGCGCTATGGACACGGCCTGATCATGATGCGCAATCATGGCCTGGCTGAAACCGATATCGACAGCACCGCCCCCGACCAGCGTTCTGATTTCATCAATCATGGTGTGGCGCAGGCAGGCGATGGCACTGGCAAGACCAATGAAGGCGCCGAGAGCAAAAGTCAATCCGAAAAATACGGCCCTTCGCCAGCGTGAGCCAGCGAAGAGCAACCGTGTGTTTGAAAGCATTTTTCTCAGTGGAGAGGGTAGGCGTTGTTGGTGAATTGCAGCGCCATGAAGCCGTTGTCCATGCAACTTACCCACAACTGGTTCGAGCTCACAAATCGCGGCGGTGACATGCACCAGTCCGCGCTGAGATCCGTTAGAGGGGTAAGGGCCGCGAGATTGGCGTGATAGGAGCCCTGCAGTCCCTGTCCCTTTCCCTCCAGGGGATGAGTCGGTGACTGGGCCGGCGGATTGAAGTAAGCGATTTCCTTCGGATGATTAAAATCACGAATATCGAAGATGCGAATACCCGACTGAATGAAACCGCAAGCGAGCGCTGTCGGATCATTCGCGCGATCGACCGTGCAGTAATGAGCATCGTAGGTCCATACATCGTGAATATATGGAACGACGGGAATTCCGAGAATCTTGTGAGCGCCGAACATATCATTCTGGGCGATCGATTCGTTACCCTTGCTCATGATCGCCAGATTAAACCGGGCAACCTCTTTGGGTTGTGTATCGTCTGAAATATCGACAACGTGAATACCGAGCGACCCGGCCTCATCGGGGGCGATAAGATAAGGCTTCCCCTTATAGGTTACCGGGATAGTGTGTTGCGTGATCGTGCCGCTGATTGGCGACTGGACACTGGTAAATGGCCCGAGCGGATCACCCTTCCAGAAAACACTGCCTATCATTTTTATTTGCGGGGTTGGCTTGCGTGCCTGCACCTCACTGACGTCGAAAATCTCTACACCGCCGATAAACGTCGATGCGAGATAGAGACGGTTGCCGTCCGCACTGAGAGACATCCCATGCGAGGCGGGCAGTCCTGTCAGGCCATCCCAGATAACGGTAGGATTGGCTGTATCGCTGACATCAATAGCGGCAAGCGGTCCACCGGCGTTGCCCGCGGCCCAATAAGTGTTGCCGTCAGGGCTGAACGTACCCTCATGACCAAGGATAAGAGCCGGCATGGTCAGGTTGGTGTTGTGCCAGGCATTAAGCAATTTCGGATGCTTGCAGTCCGAGATGTCGTAAAGGTCGAAGAACAGACCACCTTCGAGGGAGGGAAGCAGCGCCACGGAAACGCCACCCAGCAATTTTCGCGTTTCACTGATCTTCAGAGACTCGCCGGTGCCGGATTTCATGGCGGGGCTGGTCAGCGTGGTCGACAGGTAGGGTTGCGTCGGGTCAGACACGTCGATCACCTGCACGCCCGGTGAACGTAACTGCAAAGGGTTCACGGAACTGGTCGCGTTATAGGCGCACGTGCCGGTAGAAGGGTCAACCGCGATTGCGCCTTCGCCCTTGTATTGCCCTACCAGTTGAAGATTGCAGCTATAGCCTAGCCGGCTGCGACCACTCGTGCGATCTGCTTCAGGTACCTGCCCCTGCAACCCGGTTTCGGGATTCGAGCCGGGACCACAGTTTGCCGGGGCGACTGTCGATTCCTGAACGTTATTTGATGTGGTGAAGTTCTTGAAAGCATCAACGGTAAGACTGGTCACATTAAAAAAACTGTTGGCCGCGTCCAGGATGATCGTGAGGAGATCGCTGCCGATATCGGCCCGCGCCACGCCTGGAAAAGCGAATGCCGACACGACGGCAGCAACCAGGAGCAACGAACGGGCGATGCGCGACAGACGATTTTCGAAGCGTCTGGATGGATGATGTCTCATGATTTTGTCCTCGTTTCAGATGTACAGGTCAGACGTTTCGAAGGTAAAACGTTGGATACATGTCATTGCCATCGCCCTCAAACCAGTTCACCCCGCTCCCACCCTATCCGTGTGTACCTCAATGCAAAGGGACGCAGACACGCATGCGAGACGGTCTCGAACCGGGGCGAACGCCGCAATGAATTCATCCATCGTTCCTGCTCCCACTGTTTGTCAAAACCGGTAACCCACCGCAAGAAACGTAACGATCGGATTGATGGACAGCTTCGATTCGCTGTGCACCTGCGTACCCGTCGGCAGGGTCGTCGTGACGTGCGCCTTCGTACTGAACGGCAGGTAAGAGACCGACGCCGCAACAGACCAGTGCCTGTCGAAGTTGTATGTCAGCCCTGCCTCGAATACGGGTGCCCATGTACTGTCGACCGTCGCGCTCGATGGCGCGGCCGTCGTGGCTCCAGACGTGATGAGTCCACTCAGAGAGCGCTGAAAAGCCGGATTCACCTGAACGTGGTTGAACCAGATGTAGCTCACGCCGGCACCGAGTGATGGGCGCAGCTTCGATTCCGCATTGCCGAAGTAATACTTCATTAGCAGCGCAGGGCTCCACTGCCGTGCGCTTGCCAATGGATTGATGCCTGGCGTAGCCAGCACACCCGTTCCCGACAGGTTGAACCGCGGGGGAAACCCCGCAACGCTTTCAACGGCGATATGGTCGGTAAAAAAGTGAGTAATCGCGATGCCAGCTGTGTCCGGACTATCAACGCTCGCACCGGTATCCGGTATGGTATTGCCCTGTATCTTCAGCGGATCGCTCGAGTCCTGCGGTGCAAGGTGAATCCATCCGAATTGAATGAGGTTACTGCCTGCGGATTGTGCGAAAGCACCGGTGCTCAAGGCAAAAGCGAGCGGCACCAGAGCGAAGCTTCTTATTTTCACGAGTGTGTGTCTCCGATTCGATTCTTTGCTAAGGGAAGTGGCCGGCATTGCCCCCGATCGCAGGCGGAGCCGACGACGATGTTGCGCACGGCGCTCATCGAGCTAGTGATTGGTGGCATCTGGTGTACGGGTTGGTTTTTTCCCGTCGCGTAGTTCGCGGCGCAGGATCTTGCCCACATTCGACTTGGGCAGCTCATCGCGGAATTCGAGATGCTTCGGCCGCTTGTATGCGGTCAATTGCTCGCGGCAATGATCCATCAGTTGCTCGACGCTAAACGAAGGGTTCCGGCGAACCACGAAGAGCTTGACCGCCTCGCCGGAGTGTTCGTCTGGAACGCCGATGCATGCGCACTCCAGAACGCCCGGATGAGACGACACGACCGCTTCGACCTCGCTTGGATAGACGTTGAAGCCCGACACCAGGATCATGTCTTTCTTGCGATCCACGATCTTCACGTAGCCGCGGTCGTCCATGACCCCTATGTCGCCGGACTTGAAGAAGCCGTCTTCTGTCATGACGCGCGCTGTCTCTTCCGGCCGGTTCCAGTAGCCGGACATCACCTGTGGGCCACGAATGGCAATCTCGCCTCGCTCTCCAACCGGCAAAGGTTTGTCTTCTTCGTCGAGAATCGCAATGTCGGTGGATGAAACAGGCAGGCCGATCGCCCCGGTGAACGCGTCAAGCGTGGCGGGATTCAGGGTTGCGGTGGGAGAGGTCTCGGAAAGACCGTAGCCCTCGAGGATAGGGCAGCCGGTGGCCTGCTTCCAGCGTTCGTTGACGGCTTGCTGCACGGCCATGCCGCCACCTAGCGTGACACGTAGTTCCGAAAAGTCGATGCGTGAGAAATTCGTGTCGTTCAGCAGCGAATTGAACAGCGTGTTGACGCCCGGAAAGAAGTTGATTCGGTGCTTCGTCAGTTCTCGCACGAAGCCTGGAATGTCGCGAGGATTCGGAATCAGGATATTCAGGGCGCCCCATCGTGCACCCATCAGCATGCACGCACTGAGCGCCAGTATGTGATACAGCGGTAGCGCGCATACGGTCACCATCGATTCGACCGGCGGTTCCCGGTCCAGCGCGGGGCGGCTCCACGCGTCATTCTGCAGAATGTTCGCAATGATATTGCGGTGGGTCAGCATGGCACCTTTGGACAATCCGGTCGTGCCGCCCGTGTACTGGAGGAACGCAATATCGTGATGACCCGACGCGGCGGGCCTGAGGGACAGCCCGGCACCGTCGCGGAGTACTTGCCGAAAAGCTACGGAACCCGGCAACCGGTACGGGGGCACCAGCTTTTTGTGCTTGCGGACGATGAAGTTGACCATCGCGCCCTTCGCGGCACCCATCAGGTCGCCCATGGTGGCGACCACCACGTGCCGGATGCGCGTGCGGCCAATGACCTGCTGAAGCGTCGTCGCGAAGTTCTCCAGAATGATGATCGCTTCCGCACCCGAGTCCTTAAGCTGATGTTCGAGCTCGCGCGGCGTATATAGTGGATTGACGTTCACGACGATAAAGCCCGCACGCAGAATGGCAGCGACTGCCACCGGGTACTGAAGCACGTTCGGCATCATCACGGCGACCCGCGCGCCCTTGAGCAACCCTTTGCCTTGCAGCCATGCACCGAGGGAGCGCGAATACGCGCCGAGCTCTGCGTAGGTCATGGTCTTTCCCATGCAGATGTACGCGTCGCGCTGCGCGAACATCTGGAAGGATTCGCTGAGCAGATGCGCCAGCGACGGGTATTGCGACGGGTCGATTTTTTCCGGCACGCCGGCCGGGTACGACTTTAGCCAGATCTTGTCCATACCAACTCTCAGGAGCCTGTCTCTGCGACGCCGGGGCATGCTGTATCGGCCGCCGTGGCGTCACGCGCTTACTTGGGGTTATCGTCCTTACTGCGCAAAATCTGGCGGTATCCGCGCGCAGAGCCCCTTGCAGCAAGTCTCTGGTATCTGCTGTTTTCGGCTCAGTCAGTGATTTCGCAAGCTCTTGATCAATATGTACTTTCAGGATCAAAGCGCCAGATTTTGCGCGGAATGGACGATAGGCCCTTATTTATTGAGCTGGCCACGGGAAGGCTATCGCGCAGTTCGGGGCCTGTGCCGTGCTCGGGCTGAGCGCATTCTTGACCAGCTGGATTGTGACGTTGTCGTAAGAGAGATCCGCGTGGTCTACCGGATCCAGCGGGCAGGACGATTGCACGTATTCATTGGTCACGCCCGGCTCATTGATGAAGGACGAGCCCACCGGGGTGACGACGAATTCGTCTTTGGATTCGATAATCGTGTAACCGACACCGGGTTGCGCGATCGGACCATTGTCGAGCTGCTGGATCACCGCAGAGCCACTTTCTTGATCCTTGCAGGCCGGGCAAGCCGCGCCTACAAGCAGATTGGCGCCCGGAAAGGCGGAGGCGAGAAGTGCCAGTCCATCCAGGGTTGTGCCATGGGTAGTCGGCGACAAACCAACGAGGTTGTGGACATACGGAGCACCGCCTAGCAGCTTCACATAGTATTCGGCGAGCATACCGCCCTGCGAGTGGCCGATCAGATCAACCTTGGTAGCCCGGGTTTCGCCCAGCACCTGCTGCACGTAGCTGGCGAGTTCCGAGGCTGACGAAATCGCCGAACCGGTCGCCTGTATGAGGCTAGTAGGAGAGCCGCCGTAATTGAAGGTATAAACGCAATAGCCGGCGTTGGCCAGATCCGGTGCCAGCGCACCGAAATCATCTTCCATGACAGAGAAGGTGCCGTTCACCAGAACCACCGGATAGGGATGCTGCTTAAGGCTGCACGACTGCAGGTTGGCGCCGGGAGGCGCTGCGGCCGGATTCGGAATCGTGTCGACAATGCCAGCAGCGATATTGGGTGCCACGGAGTAGGTGCCGGCGAAAGCGGGAGTTGCCACAAGTGCGATAGCCAGAGCGGCTATCGACGGCAGGTTGCACAGGCAGGATAGGCGGGATGAGTATTCACGCATGGTCATATCTCCAATGTTGTGTTTGTGTAAACCTCAATGTCGATCGTCGCTGCGTTTGCTTCGGGAGCAGGTCGACCTGCGACAAAGACTCTTCCTACTAGACTGCTGCCGTCTTGACAGCGCTTGCCGCGCCATTGTGAAATTGCGCCACGAGGATCTATGAACGTCAGGGATATCCATGGCCGTCATCGATAAGAAGAAGACCGGCACGGTCGCAGGACAATATGTCAGCCTGCTGCTGGACTACCTGCGCTCGCGCGGCCATTCTCCCGAGGCACTTTTCGGCGCGGCCCGGATCGCCGGGATCGAATCCGCAGATGCGCCGGTACGGCTGACGACGGAGGAGTATTTCGGCATCCTGGACCAGGCCGTGGCCGTCACCAGCGATCCCGACCTTGGCTTCCACGCGGGCATGCTTGTCGCGCCACGACACCTTGGTGTGGTCGGCTATGTGGTGATGTGCTCTACCAAACTCGGTGAGGCGCTCACGCAATACGATCGCTACGTACGGCTGGTGCATGGCATTGGCCGGCCGCTGGTGGTACGGCACGATGATCGAGTTGAAATGCCGCTGGACTGGTCGGGCACATCTGCGCCACCGCCTGCGTTTGCACAGTTGATCATGACAACCCGGGCGCGCATGGGCCGTCTGCTGACCGGTCGGGAGACCGTGCCCTTGGATGTGGATTTCCAGTTCGCGACGCCGCGTGACTCCGACGCTTACCATCGATTTTTCGGCGGCAAAATCAACTTTGCAGCGACACAGACCCGGCTGATGTTTCCTGCCGATTATCTGGAGTTGCCCGTGATCATGGCCAGCGCGGAAATGGCTCGTGTCATCGGTGCCCGGGCAGAAGCGCAGATGATACGGTTAGCCGATGAGCCAGAATTCATGCGCGAGCTCAAGACCATGCTGACCCAGGGCCTTGCTATCGGCCATATCGGCGCCGTCGACATAGCGCAACGCATGGGAATTTCCTCACGTACGCTTCACCGACGATTATCTGGGTATGCGTATGTGTTTCGCGATGTACTGGACGATGTGCGTCGCGAGCGTGCTGAGTCTTATCTGGCGCAGTCGCAGCACTCGTTGGCTGAGGTTGCTTTTTTGCTTGGCTATACCGAGCAAAGTGCTTTCCAGCATGCGTTCAAACGGTGGACTGGAATGACGCCGCAGCGGTATCGTGTCGGCTCGGCTCCGAAGTAGTGAGCTGGGCGAGGGGTGCGGTGCAAATCTAACGTATGGGGTCCATCATCGACGTCTATCAACGGATAGTCGAGCTGGCAACTTAGGCGTCGACCTGAAAAAGTTCAGGACCGATTCACCGTGCACCCCTGCCATGGGCACAACGTTGTTCAAGCCGTCGTTTGCCCTGGAGCCTGCCCCTGCCGGCACACTCCGGGTCGACTACGTGACGCCGCCGTGCAATCATCGGCCGTTGAACTGATTCGGCGTGTTCAACGCGATGGAGACGCCGGCGCGGGCAACGAACTGCCGCGCACTAACGCTCCGCGAGGCGTCAGCTCCGCCGTGCTGCTGACCGCGTGCCTGCCATCTGGAAAGTACAACGTCTTCTATTTCTTCGGCAACGGATATACCGTCCTCGCGGGCCCGACCGCGTTTTCGTTCTGGCGGTTGCCCGTCATTCTGCGTGAGAAGACGGCTAACCCTTTCAAAACTGAGCAGATCATCATGGCACTACGAAGCAGCGATGCGCCCTATAGGCTTCATATCACAAAATGGGCAGAGAGAAGTGAACCGCCCCGGGAATCGTGGAGGCTGGTTGGTTTAAGTTAATGCGGGTTCAACGGCAGCTGTTTTAAGTTGCCGATAGTAGTTTGCCTCAGCTTCGGCGGGCGGGATAT
This sequence comes from Paraburkholderia megapolitana, assembly GCF_007556815.1. Taxonomy (NCBI): domain Bacteria; kingdom Pseudomonadati; phylum Pseudomonadota; class Betaproteobacteria; order Burkholderiales; family Burkholderiaceae; genus Paraburkholderia; species Paraburkholderia megapolitana. The sequence goes on along the minus strand of NZ_CP041744.1, from coordinate 5,561 downwards.
AGCCGATGGGTTCCATCAATCGATGATGATTGAACCAGGCCACCCACTCCAGCGTTGCCGGTTCAACGGATTCCCGCGTTTTCCAGGTGCGGCGATGAATCAGTTCGGCCTTGTACAAGCCGTTGATCGTCTCAGCCAAGGCGTTGTCGTAGCTGTCGCCCCGGCTGCCGACCGACGGTTCGATTCCCGCTTCGGCCAGCCGTTCGCTGTAGCGAATGCTGACGTATTGGGCCCCTCTGTCCGAATGGTGTACCAAGGTTCCGTCGTCGCCCGGGCGTCGCGCATAAAGCGCCTGTTCAAGTGCGTCCAGAACGAAGTCCGTGGTCATTGAGGTGCTGACGCGCCAGCCGACAATACGGCGAGCGAACACGTCGGTCACGAAAGCCACATACAGCCAGCCCTGCCACGTCGAAACGTAGGGGTGAGTAGACCGTGGGAATTGCACCCACGGCCCCTCGCAGAACCGGACGTGAACCTCTCGATTCATCCGGCTCCATCATCCAGCCTTTGGCAAACATCCCAGTTTCCAATGCACGAAGGCACTTTGAAACTTCCGCGCAAGTCGCCCCAAGGCGTGACCCGCCCGGGTTTTATGCCGGGCAAGGTGTTTGTACTTACGCATCATCCAGCGTGTCAGGTAGGCATTCAAATGCTTCCACACGGCGGACATCGCCGATTTATAAAACCGGCCGTAGTACTGATGCCAGCCCCGGAGTACCGGATTGAACATGGTCGACAGATCGGCCAGGCTCTTGTCACATTTCAGCTGAAGGTGCCACCCGCGTATGGTTTGCCGCATCGCTTTGAGCGCGTCACGACTGACAGACGGGGCGAAATTCACGTAGATGCGGCCATACTTGTCGACCGCTTTGCGCGGTCGGAAGGTATAACCAAGAAACGTGAATTGCACGCACGGGAAGTCTCCCTGCCGATTGATGTCCTTGCAGTACACAATCCGCGTTTTCTCAGGATGCAGTTCGAGTCCACACTGCCTGAAGCGCTCACCAACCCTCGCCAACGCATACTTGGCTTGCGCCAGACTTCGGCAATGAATGACCCGTCATCTGCATAGCGACAGAAACGCACGCTCTTAAGATGGCGGCTCACCCAGTTGTCAAAGGCATAGTGCAGAAACAGGTTGGCCAGCAAAGGACTGACGACTCCGCCTTGCGGCGTGCCGCGTGTCCGCTCCACAAGCGTGCCGTCCGGCGCTTGCATCGGCGCTTTCAGCCAACGCTCGACGTACAGCAGCACCCATGGCGTCTGGCAATGCTTCTTGAGCGCCCGCATGAGCAACTCGTGATCGATGTTATCAAAGAGGCCCTTGATATCGAACTCGACCACCCAGTCATATTCCCAGCTTCGCCTCCGCACCATGGCAACCGCGTCGTGCGCTGACCATCGCTAGCAGAATTTGTGAACCTCAACAGCGACCGACGAGATTTAGATCGTGTTCCGCATAGCGTTTCCCGGCGACACCCCTCTCGAGAACTACTGCACTGAGACGGCCGGCCTCCGCCTCGGTTAATGTAATCTCTGCGGCACCTAAATTCTCCTCCAGAAAAACGCGGCGCTTCGTCCCTGGGATCGGCACTATGTCTGATCCGTGCTGCAGGAGCCATGCGAGTGCCATCTGGGATGCGCTGGCGCCGCGAGCCCGAGCCAGGTCGCGCACGGCATCGGCTATCTTCATGTTAGCGTCGTAGTTCTCCCCCTGAAAACGTGGGTCGCCCCAAGACCGATAGTCGTTCTTGGGATAGTCCTCAGCGCGCCTGGTTTGCCCTGTGAGAAACCCGCGTCCGAGAGGACTGAAAGCAACGAGACCTATGCCAAGTTCACGGATTGCTGGCAGCACCGCGTCATCAAGGTTTCGCTCCCAGAGCGAATATTCGCTCTGAAGCGCGGAGACGGGCTGCACCTCGTGCGCACGCCGGATATCGTCCACCCAGCCTCCGACAGGCCAAAATACAGAACCTTACCTTCCTTGATTAGATCTCCCACCGTGCCGGCCACATCCTCAATCGGAACCTTTGGATCGACGCGGTGCTGGTAGAGGAGATCGATCCGGTCCGTGCGAAGCCGCGTGAGCGAAGCATCGACCACCTCGCGAATATGCTGCGGTCGACTGTCCAAGTCCCGACGTCGTCCGCTGCCATCGATGACCCAGCCGAATTTAGTGGCGATTTGTACCCGATCGCGCTTGCCGACGAGCGCCCGGCCCAGCAGTTCCTCGTTGGTGAATGGGCCGTAGACCTCAGCGGTATCGAATAACGTAACGCCCAGATCGATCGCCCGGTGTATGGTCGCGGTGGACTCGACGTTGTCAGGAGCGCCATAGGCATGGCTCATGCCCATGCAGCCGAGGCCGAGCACCGAGACTTCCAGCCCCTCGCCGCCGAGTTTGCGGGTTTGCAGCGTCATGATTTCCCCTTGCTTGGGTTGAGAGCGCTCAATAGATCGCGGGCGTCCGCATGCAATTCACGGGACGTCTGTTCCGAAAGAGATCGTCGATATTGCGCCGTGCTAACGGATAAAGTGGCCGAACTCACGTTCCCGTCCCATCGTCGAAAAGGAACTGCTGTATAAGCGCTGCGGTGAGCAAAGGTGCTTCCTGGTGCGGGTAGTGACCGCATTGTTCAAGGGTGGTCACTTTCGCCCGGCGCATCTTTGCCAGCCATCCGGTTTGCGCCATACGTAGCATCGCAGCATCGTGGGCACCGACGATAACTAGCGCCGGCTGCGTCAGTGCGGAGGCGGAGTCCTCGAAGTCTTCGAAGGCGAACGATTCCAGGTAACCGGTGTATGCCTCCGGTCGACTCAGCGCGAACGAGGTACGTGCGATCTCTCTTGACCAGGTAGACGGCAGGCGCCCACCCGTGCTCCCGGCGATGATTGCTTCCCTATCTGCCAGACTGGAAACGGACGATCGGAATCTCGCCAAAGCGGCTGGGTCGAACGGTACCGGTGCCGCCCATACCGGACCCAAACCGATGATGCGCTCGACGCGGTTGGGCGCATCAATAGCGAGTCGAAGCACCGCCTTGCCCCCCATCGAATGTCCGATGACCGAAAACTGCTCCCAGCCAAGGCGATCTGCAATTGAGAGCGCGTCCTGCGCGATCGCCGACATTGTGTAGGGACCGCCAATCGCCGCTGACAGACCAAAGCCCCGGGCGTCGACGAACGCAAAAGAGACCGCTCTGGATCAAACCCGGCAGCATTGGCGCGAAGCTCGTCCCATCCGAGAACAAACTGTGCAGCACGATGATCTTTTCGTGGCCCAACACCGTAAGTACGACAGCCAACTTCCATTTCGTAATTGCTCATGGAACACATCTCCCTCATTTAAAAGGTGGGATCTCGCAGAATGTTGCGATTAACGGGCACGCCGTGGCTGGATTGCACGACGCTTCTTTGCCGCGTTCGGATTCTTTACGGATACGACAGCGTTTGCCCCACTCGCCAGCGAGCGGATGCCGGTGGCCACAAAAGGGATCAGGAGCCCGTGGGGCGACTCCGCCCCGCTCCAACCAACCGGCTGGCGCGGTTGCTGTTAATGTGCGCCTGCATTCTGGCTCCGATCGCAAACAGATACGCCCAGACCGCCATGTCCCGCGGCAACGTGGGCATGCTCTTCTCAAGCGCGGCAGAAATATCTCCGCGATGGATCATAGTAAGTCTTCATGATGTCGATCGAGCGGGACTGGCCGACGTGGTTACCTCCGCAACCATCTGCAAATAGAAGCGAAAATCTTTCCCGCGCGTCCAGAAGCTCGTGAAGCGGGTTGAGCATGACTTCGAGAATGGACTCCAGTTCCGGCGTGTCTTCCTCGGCAAATAATTGCTCAAGGCGTTGTCCACGAGCGGCGCGTATCGCCGACGCCCTTCTTTCGAAGACGGCACGATAGAGCGCATCTTATCCTTGTAGTGATAATGGATAAGTGACTGCGCAACCCCAGCGGCCTGGGCAATTTCGCGCATGCTTCCGCCTTCAAAGCCGTAGGTTCCAAAAACCTCTTCGGCCGCATCAAGTATTGTTTCGAGTGCGCTGATGTCAATCTCCTGGGCTGGCTGGTCGATCAGTCATGTTTGACCGCCATCTTCGATTTCGGGTTGCCGCTTGTCAAGGTCGCCCACAAAACGCGGACCGAAATGAAATCGGCACCGACCAGCATCCATGTCGACTAGCGCTCCGGCGGAGCATTAAAGACCTCCCGCGCGACCCCCACCGTCGCTACTGCGGCTGGCCACCCGCAATAGAACGCCAGGTGGGTGATAACTTCGCCGAGTTCCTGTTGCGTCAAACCATTGTCGAGCCCCCGGCGAAGGTGGCCGGGTAGCTGACCGGTCCGTTGCAAGGCAATCAACGCTGCGATCGTAATAAGGCTCCTGTCCCGCAAGGACAGACCATCGCGCTTCCACAGGTCGCCGAACAACACGTCGTCGGTGTAGGTCGCGAGGCCGGGCGCAATGTCCCGGGTATTGTCACCCGGGGTTTTTGGCGTGCTCATAGATAAGGATTCCTTTTTTGTTCAAGAGTGGAAGCTGTCGTACATCGATGGTTCGATTACGCCCCAGTCCTGGATGAGAAAATGACATGGAGCCGCCGGTAAGCGATCCTCCAGCCAGACTCGCCAAAAATGAAGCGGTCGTAGTACATCCCGACCGTCAGAGGGAGCGGCATTGGAACAGGCGCGTGTGGTCGCTCGCCACGCCTTCCTGCGGTAGAGGACAAAATTGCAGCCCCCTTGCGCAGTACCACTTTGCAGGTCAGCGACGGCATGGAGGTTGGTCGCGAGATGCACTGAACGCGCCGGGGCGTTCCTTGAAGTACGGCTAATGGCTCTCGTCCGCTCAGCCGCGCCCCTAGAATCTCCAGGCCGCCATCCTTTGCAAACAGTTCGGCGCATGCGTCAGGATTGCCAGCGTCCAGCGACAGGCAGTACCGCACCATCAGGTCCCGGCAGTGTTGCTCCGCCTCCAGTCGGCTGTTCATCAGGTTGGCCCTCCGGTTCTATTTGCGTGGATTTCATGATGATCGGCCGTCACTACCTGTCATATCTGACCAGGAAGACCAAGAGTAAGAATCGATGCGAGTACGACGTCCCGCCATGAGATAGACGGCGATGTTGTGTTGCGTGGAAACCGACCGGATCCAGCCCGTCGCGTAAGGCCCCACGAATCCGGAGAGATTACCCAGCCCATTGATCAGGGCCAGCGATCCAGCTGACGCCATCCCACCATACCTTGCCGGCGGGAGCGTCCAGAACATGGGTAGCGCGCCCATCGAGCCGCCCACCGCGACCGTCAACGCCACAATGGTCGGCGCGAGATCACCTGGATTCAAGGCAACGACGATAAGCGCGATGCCGCCGACCAGCGCCGGGATCGCGGTGTGGAGTCGCCGTCGACGTGTGCGATCGTTGGATTGCGCGAGCAGGATCATCGCGAGGCTGCCGCACACAAAAGGCAGTGCGCTCAGGTTGCCGATGCTCGCCGACGAAGTGAGGCCGGTTTCACGAATAATGGTAGGGATAAACAGCGACAGGCCGATCGTCGTA